>JANYFQ010000241.1 GCA_025362615.1 Hymenobacter sp.
AAGTCCTAAACCGCGAAGCGGTGGCACCTGTCAAGGGCAGGAGGTGTCACCGCTTCGCGGTTTGGAACTGACCTTCATGCCGTTACTACCAACATATCACCGCTTCGCGGTTGGCAGGTTTCACCGAGTGCGTAAGTCCTAGGTATATAATTTTAAGGGGCCGCGCAATACCATATTTATGCTATGCCCGCCCGGTTGGGGGCCAACGCAAGGCCCCCCGCGCCGCGCCAACGCGGGCCACGGGGGGCCAAAAAAAACAGCGGCGGCCAGGGCCGGGCGGCTCCGTTTCAAAGGCACCGAAACCAGCGCCGGCTACTCCACCAGCAGCCGGGCCGTGGCGGCGGCGCAGCGCACGGTGTACACGCCGGGGGCCAGCCCGGCCACGTCCAGCGTAAGCGTTGCCGTTTGGGCCGGCAGCGTCGTTTTCCGCACCACGCGGCCCAGGGCATCGGCCACGGTCACGGGCCGCGCCTGGGCAGCGGCGGGCAGCGCCAGCGTCACGGCCCCGCAGGTTGGGTTGGGGGCCAGCGTCAGGGGCGTTTCGGGCCGGCCGGCGGCCGTGGCCAGCGGGCCGGCGGCGGCGGGGCCGAAGGCCAGCACGAAGCGGCCCGCCAACTGGCCCGCCGCGGCGGCCGTGAAGGCGTAAGCCGTGCCCGGCAGCAGCAGGCGGCGGGTGCCGGTGGCGTGGTCCACCAGGTAGGCTGCCAGGCCGGCGGGCAGGTGCGCCACGGCCGGGGCCGCGAGCGTGTAGCTGCCCGCAGCCGGCACGGCCACGGCCAGCGGCAGGGTCAAGCCGGCGGCAAACGCCGCCCGCCCGTCAATGGCCAGCGTCGCGCCCGTCGCGGCGGCGCTGCTCAGGTTCAGCCCGCTGGGGTTGGCCAGCTTGGCCGCGTCGTACTGCGCGTCGATGCCCGCCGTGGCCCCGGCCTCGGCGTACACGTACAGGTTATCGGCCGCGCCGTTGCCGGCCAGCGCGAGCTGCACCAGGGGCCGGGCATCGGCCGCCCCGCGCCGCACCGCCACTTGCTGGGCGTAGTCGGTCAGGCGGTGGGCGTTGCGGAAGGTGAGCGTACCAGCGGTCTGGCCCGCACTCACCCGCACGAAAAAGCCCTGGCCCAGGCCGATGTAGTTGCTGGCGCCGATGCCGTTCACCGCCGTGCGGTAGGACCCGCCGTAGGCGCTGCTGCTCTCGAACACGTAGAAGCTCGCGTCCAGCCCCGGCCGGTCGGCCGCTACCACCCGGCTCCAGTCAATCGGAGCTGGGTAGGGGTTGCCCACCAGCGCCCAGCCCGCGTCGGCCTGCGGGCCGCGCGTGAGGGACACGGCGTGGTCGCCGGTGCGCGGCGTGCCCACAAAGTCCACCACTTCGGTGCCGGGCAGGCGCACGGCGTAGCCCGTGCCGGCGGCAAAGGCCGTGGCGGCCGTGGGCACGGCCCACCCTTTGCTGAAGGCGTCAAGCGCCGCGGCGGGCGAGGTGCCCAGGCGGGTCTCGTCGTAGCCGAACACGCTGGGAAAGGGCCGCACCGCGCCCGGCGCGGCGCTGCTGTTGTAGGCTTGGTTGAACTCCGGCGCGAAGCTGCCCGTGGCCAGGTCGGCCAGGGTGTTGCCGCTCACCGGGCTGCTGTAGTGGCGGTAGCCCAGCCCGGCGTTGGCCGTGGTCAAGTACCGCTGCACGGTGGCCGTGCCAACGATGCTGCCGCCGCTGTTCACCACCAGGGCCGTGCCCGTGGCCGACGACTCCAGGGTCAGGGTTTGGCCGGTGGTGGTCAGGTTGCCGGTCAGCGTGAGCACGCCCACCACGGTGGTGGTGCCGCCGAGCGTGGCCCCGGCCGCGCCCACGGTCAGGTCCCGAAAGCGGTTAGGAATGCTGCCGCCCACGGTTTGGTTGCTGCTGCCGCCCAGGACCACCGCGCCGCCAGTGGGCGCAAAGGTGCCGTTGTTGGCCAGGGTGCCGCGCACGTCGAGTGTGCCGCCGGTTTGGGCCAGGCGGGCCCCGGCGCTCACGGTCAGGTCGCGCACGGTGGCCGTGCCGCTGCCGATGGCGGGGTAGCGCGGGGCACCGGCCGGCACCACGACATTGGCCATGGCCGTGGGTACCCCGCCGCTCCAGTTGCCGGGGGCAAACCAGTCGGTGTCGGTCGCTCCGGTCCAGGTCGAGAGGGTTGTCGGGGCGGTGTAGGTGATGCTGAACTGCGGGGCCGCGGCATTGCCGTTGCCGGCCACGTCGGTGGTCTGGTTGGCCGCCACGTTCACTGTCACGGCGGCGCTGGTGGTGGGCGTTACGCTAAAGGTGTAGACACTGCCGCTGCCCGCCAGGGCCGACTTGGCTCCGTTGGTTACCACAATGCTGCCAATGTTCAGGCCCGTCACCACCTCCGAAAAGGTCAGCCGGAACGGAATGGGCGTGGCGGCGGTGGTGCTGCCGTTGGCCCCGGCCGTCGAGGTGATGGTCGCCGTCGGAGCCACTGTGTCCACGGTGAACGTCCGGTTGCTGGAGTAGGCGCTCAGGGCCTCGCCGCTGCTTTGGGCCGTGGCTTGCAGCGAGTGGTTGCCCTGGGCAAGGGCCGTGGGCTGGGCCAGGCTCCAGGTGCCGCCGGCCGTGGCTACGGTGGTGCCGGTGAAGCTGCCGCCGTCCACCAGCACGGTCACGGTGCTGCCCGCCGGCGCGGTGCCGGTGTAGGCGGGCGTGGCGGTGGCGATGCGGCTGCTCTGGGCCGGGTAGGCCACCACTGGGGTGGCCGTCACCGGCTGGGTGTAGGTGATGCTGAACTGCGGGGCCGCCGGGTTGCCGTTGGTGGCCACGTCCACGGCTGCGTTGGCGGGCACGTCCACCGTTTTGGTGCCGTTGCCCAAAAGCGTCAGGTTGAAAGTATAGACGGTGGCCGAAACCGCCGTGAAGCCCGAGAGGGTAGCGCCCCCTACCGTCACGTCGCTGGCCGCAAAGCCCGTCACGGCCTCCGAAAACGTGACTGTGCAGCTCAGGAACGAGCTGCTCGTGCTGCCCCCGTTGGTGTTGCCGGCCGCGGCGATGGTGGCCGTGGGCAGCACCGTGTCCACGGTGAAGGTGTTGGTGTTAGAGCTGGGGCTCACCGAAGACCCGCTGCTCTGGGCCGTGGCCCGCACCGTGTGGGGGCCTTCGGTGAGGGGGCTGGGCTGGGTTTTGGTCCAGCTGCCGGGGTAAGGGGCCGAAGTGGTGCCGATGCTGTTGCCGTCCACGTACACGTTCACGGTGCTGTAGGCGAGGGCCGTGCCGGAGTAGGTGGGAGTGGCGGTGGTGACATAGCCGTTGTCGGCCGGGGCATTTACCGCCGGGGCCGGCGTACTGGGCTGGGCGTAGTTGACGGTGTACGTAGCCGAGGCCGTGTTGCCGTTGCCCACCCCGTCCGTCACCACGTTAGCGGGCACGGTCACCGTCACCGGCCCGTTGGCCGTGGGGGTCACGTTGAAATAAAAAGAAGTCGCCGTGCCGCCGCTAAAAACTGATACCGTCCCGTTGGTCACGACCAACTCAGATTCCAGGAACCCGGCCACGCTTTCCGAGAAAAAAACCGAGAACTGAATCGGGGTGCTGCTCGTGAAGGCACCGCTGCTCCCCACCGACGAGGCGACCGTGACCGTAGGGCCTTCCGAGTCCACCCAAAAATACGTGCTGTTGCTGGTCGCGCTCACCGGCTGGCTCCCAGCCTGGCTCGTGGCCTGCACCCTGTGGCTGCCCTGGCCCAGGGCCACGGCCGACACCACGCTCCAGACGCCGTTCGCCGCAGCCGTGGTGGTGCCCACGAGGCCGCCGTCCACGTACACCCGCACCGTGCTGCCGCCCACGGTCACGTACCCGTCGAAGCTGGGCGTGGTGGTGGTAAAGGTCTGGTTAAAAAACGGGGTGGTGATGACCGGCACATCGGTCAGGGTGGCGAACGACTGCACCGGACCGTAGTAGTTGCTGATGGCGCCGAAAACATACTGCCGTGTCCCGTAGGCCCGCACATAGTAGGTGGTGCCGGGCGTGAGGCCGCCCACGGTTTTGCTAAACGCGCCGTTGCTGGTCCCGTTGGCATCCTGGATTACCCCGCTGCCCCCGATGGTGGGGGAAGTGTTGGTGGCGCTGTACACCACGCCCCGGCCGATGCTGGTATAAAGGCTGGTGCCCTTATTCACACTGCCTCCCATATCGGCGCTGTTTAGAGTCACGTTGCTGGGGGCATCGGTGGTGGCGGTTTGCGCCTGGGCGCTGCCGGCCGCCAGCAGCAGGGTCAGCAGCAGCCCCAGGGGCCGGCGCAGCAGCGAAGAGAAAAGGTTTTTCATAAAAGTTGCTGAGTTAGTCGGTGAGGTACTGGGGCCTGCTCCCGGACCAGGGCAGCAAGCCGTAACTAATGAATGGAGAACGAACGGTAAGGACCGGTCGGGATTTCGTGAGCAGTGGGGCGGAACAGTAGCGCGGGGCTGCCCGGCCCGCTGCGGCCCTTCAGTGCCCGAAGATGTTGGCTTGCTGCATCTCGATGCCGTAGCGCTGCTGCGCGGGGCCGATGCGGGCCAGCAGCTCGGGCGGCGGCGGGCCCAGGGGGCGGGGCGGCAGCTCGGCCCGGGCAGCGGGCACGCCCAGGGCGACGAACATCTCCTCCAGCCCGGCCGGAAACAGCTGAATCAGGTAGCGGCAGGTGTCGCCCAGGATGCGGAACTGGTGGGGCTGCTGCCGGGGCAGGTAGATGTAGTCGCCGGCCCGCAGCTGGCAGGAGACGCCCGCGACGGTGAACTCCAGCTCCCCGTCGAGGATAAACATGGCCTCGTCTTCGCGGGTGTGGAGGTGGCAGGGCGGCTCCAGCCCCCGGCGCATCACCGTTTCAACGAGGGCAAACTGCCCGCCGGTGTCGGCGCCGGTGGCCAGCAGCTTGAGCAGGGCGCCCATGTACCAGTAGGTGCGCGGGCCAGCCGGGCCTACCACGTAGGGCGGCAGCAGGGGCGGCAGGGGGGAGGTAGTCATGGGGGAGGCAGTCATGGGTCAAAAGTAGCGGGGCCCCCGGCCCAGGCTACTTGACCTATGTTAAGAACGGATTTACAGGCTAATATTCTTCCGGATGCGGCTCAGCGACTCGGGCTGAATGCCCATCCAGGAAGCAATGATTTTCAGGGGCACGCGCTGAAACAGCTGCGGGTTTTGGTGCATCAAGTCCAGGTAGCGCTGCTCGGCGGTTTTGCTCGTGCGCTCGGCCATCAGCTGCAGGGCCACGTTGAAGCTGCGGTTGCGCACGTAGTGAAACAGGTGGGTGAAGCAGGGCACCTGGGCAAACAGGTAGTCGTACCCCGCCTTGTCGACGACGAGCCCGACCGTGTCTTCCAGGCACTGCACCGAATAGACCGAGGGCACCAGCGTCGACAGGCTGTGCATATCGCCCGAGAAGTAGTCGTCGAAGGCCAGGCGGGTGGTTTGCTCCACGCCGTTTGCATCGGTAGTGTAGTCGCGCGTCACCCCCCGCACGATGTAAATAGAGCAGGGGCAAACCTCACCGGCCCGGAAGAGGTGCTCATTTTTGGCGAAATGCCGCTCCACGAATACGTTCCGAATCATCACCTCCTCTTCCGCCGCTACGGCCACCTTGTCGCGGAAGCTGCTGAGGAGCTGGTCCAGGGGCGTGGCACCACCGGGGGAAGGGTAATGAATGGGAATGGCCATCAGAAAATCCGGGCGTTAGATGAAAACTAAAAGACCGTCTGGCGGCATCTGCGCGCGGCCTGACCTTTATGATAAACCAGCGACCTTAACTGTGTTTAGTCAGCATCTTCATTTCGGGGCGGCCAATCACGCCACCATCCTTCATGGTAGCCTGCGCCTAGGCCGCCACCACCAGCCCGTGCCGGGCCATGATTGCCTGGGCCTGCGCCGGGTCGGGCGGGCCGCCGCCGGCCAGCAAAGCCGCCATCTCGCGGAAGTAGGCCGGGCCGATGCTGGCCGGCGTGAGGGTGGTGAGCACCCGTGCCACGGCGGGGCCAGGGTTGTGGTAGTAATGCACCGTGCCCCGCGGAATGAACAGGCTTTCGCCCGGCCCCACCGTCACGGCCTCGCCGGCCACGAGGCCGTGCAGCGTCCCGCTGAGGCCGTACAGCACCTCATCGACGTGGGCGTGGTAGTGGGGCGCGGGCATTTTGGCCTGGGGCGGGCACACAAACTCAAACAGGCACAGCCGTTGGTCGGTGTCGTCGCCGTCGAGCAGAAAATGCAGCTCCAGCGGGCCAATGCGGATGGTTTCCTTGCAGGCAGACATCAGGTGAAAGTTTAGCAGAAAAAGATGAGAAAAGAACGCAAAAAGGGCCGCCCGCCCGGACGGCCCTCGGTTGGCGGGGCCAGCGGCCAGCCCCCTGAATGCTTATGAATGTTTGTGCAGCATCTTCATTTCGGGGCGGCCTTTCACGCCGGCTTTCTGCATATCAGCTTGGCCCTGCGGGTCGGCCATGAAATTTTGCAGGGCCTGGGGGTCGGCCATCTCGGCGTGAACGGTCACCATGTTGGGGTTGTCGTGGGCCTGGTACACGCCGTTGATTTTGATGCTGTGCTTGTCGCGCAGCGGCTGGCCTTGGTCAAAGACCTGCTTCCAGGTGCCGAAATCTTCTACTTCGTGCGTCAGGTGGGTGTGAACGGGCGTGTTCATGGGGGTGGGATGGGGGGTGAAGTGGAATGCGTAAAGCTGCCGCCCAGGGAGCGGTAGCGCTGGCAAAACTACCTATCCTCAGCACCTTGTCCAAGCACAATGTCCGCCAGCGTCGGCATTCGGGGGTCCGGCGTCGGCAGGGGCGGCGCGAGCGTGCTGCAATGCCCGGCCCCGGCGCAGGAAAATGGCGGCCAGGGCCTTAGGTTGAGCTTCCCAAGACGGGAGACGTGAGACGTGAGAACTGCGGCTTGAACAGTTCCCACGCCTCACGTCTCACGCAGCTTCTTCACTTCCCCTCGCCCAGCAACGTCAGGCGGCCCAGCAGGTCGTCTTTGTAGGAGCGGCCCAGGGGCAGGGTGTGGCGGCCTACCCGCAGGGTGAAGCCCACCGGGTCGACGGCCTCCAGGTGCCGGGCGTTGATGACGAACGAACGGTGTACCTGCACGAAGCCGTGAGCGGCCAGCGTCTCGGCCAC
>JANYFQ010000282.1 GCA_025362615.1 Hymenobacter sp.
CCCGCTGCTGGCCGACCTCGAAGCCGCCATCAACGGCTTCGATGAGAACCTGACCGACCGCCAGCAGCCCACCCAGGGCAACACCGAGGCCTACAAAACGGCCCGCAAAGCCTGGCTGGCCTTCGTGGACGACACGATGAAGGACTACATCACCCCCAAGCTGCGCAAGCTGCCGGTGTACGCCGACTTTAAGGTGTTCGGCAAAAGCAAGCTCGCCGCCCTTAAGCAGGACGCGCTGCTCGTGGATTCGCAGAAGCTCATCACGCTCTACGCCCTCCACGCCGCCGCCCTGGCCTACCCCGCCGTGGCCGCCGATGCCACCGCCAGGCTCGCCGCCGTGGCCGCCCTCGACGAAACCCGCGACACGGCCGACGCCGCCACCGGCACCACCATCCTGGCCCTGGCCGACGACCGCGCCGCCATCGCCCGCGCCGAGCGCCGCTTCAAGGCCCAACTGGAACTGACGTTTGACGACCCGGCCAAGGTGTACAGCTTTTTTGATTTTTCGCGGGCGCGGGGCAACAAAGCGGCTCCCCAAGCCGCCCCTGTGCCGCCCGCTGCCTAGCCCGCGCCGTACCTCGGTACGCCTGCCTCCTCCCGGTCCCGAAGCCGTCCGTACCCCGGTACGGGCGGCTTTCTGCTGTCGCGAAGCGGCCCGCACCTCGGTACGGTGGCCTTCAACAACCCTCCGTACCCACCGTACCTCGGTACGGTGCCCTTCGATAAGCGCCGAAGCCACCTGCACCGAAGTACGGTGCCCTTCGGCAAATGCCGAAGCCCTCCGTACCTCGGTACGGTGCCCTTGCGCTGCGTTTGCGCCCGCCGCTGCCCCCGGCACCGGTTATCTTCGTTGCCCCAAACCCACCCCTGCCCTCATGGCCAAAGCCAGCAAAACGGCCCCGTTGCCCGCCCCCGCCCAAGCGCCCTACCTCAAGCACGTCCGGTTGCGGAACGCGCCGCCCCTGCGCGATGTGAAGGTGGATTTTAAGCCGGGACTGAATATTATCATTGGGAAGAATGGGGCGGGGAAAACCAATTTCATGAAGCTGCTGACGGAGTTGGCAAGGCCGTTTGAAGACCAGTACCGGGGTGCAGGCTGTGAACTGACCTTGAGTAGCGGCGGGCACGAGTTGAAACTAGCCTTCAACGAATCATTATCCAAAGTTTCAGCACCCCACAAGCGTCTCGCTCTTCAGCCCTCAATGGTTCGTCAGCCTTTGGTGGTAAGCGTGACTCATGGAAAGAACGTCAGAGAGGGTACGAATTTGCTTGAAGTACTAGAAGGGTTCGCTACTGCGGGTATCCTACGGCCTTCGGATTTTAATTACGAAATTGTGCCTGTTTGGCATGGCTTGCCGTTCCATCGCCTGCCTTTAGTGGACGAAGCCGTGACAATGGTTTTGTCCGCCAGAGGGGTACTGAAATTATTTGATTCAAACATAGAATTTGGCGAAGTGCCTAGTCGGCTAGTACAAGCTATGCTCTACACAATTGAGGGCGCAGACTACTTTTATGAAGCCGCTGAAAAGCATAAGTCACTGGAGAGCCTGAGCGTTGTTCGACAATTTATTGTACAGGCAGTTGACGCTTTTTTAAACCAACTCAACGCCTACCTGCCACTTTATTCACCATTGCAGGAAGTTCGGCGCAGCGACCAGTTTCAAGTGTATAGAAACACGACGAAGGACGAATTGATAATTAAGGGCTTGGTGCTGGAATATAAAATCGGTAACGATTGGCTCCCGTTCAGTGCGCTCTCTGATGGAACCAAGCGGGTCTTTTACCTAATTGGCGAAGTGGTGTCGGCTTCGCTCGCTTTTTTTTCGGAACTCGGTGATGAGGCAGAGTTCATGGAAACCCCCAAAATCATCCTCCTCGAAGAGCCCGAACTCGGCATCCACCCCCACCAACTGCACCTGTTGCTCCAACTCATCCGCGAGGTATCGAAGCAGCACCAGGTGATACTGACGACGCACTCGCCGCAGGTGCTCGATATGCTCACCGAAAAGGAGCTGGACCGCATCACCATCTGCGATTTCGACCCCAAGCGGGGGACGCAGATGCGGAAATTGAGCGCCGAGAAGCGCAAGAAAGCGCGGTTTTACATCAAAGACGAAGGCGCACTAAGCGAGTTCTGGCGCTTCTCGAACCTTGAAGATGCCGATTAAGGCGGGCTGGGCGATGGCGAAACGCACGATAAAACCCCCGTTTCGGGTGGGCCTGCTGGGCGAAACGCCCAACGACACCACGGCTATGCAGGCCCTGCTCACCCGTCGTTACGGCGACCGGGTGGCGTTTTTCACGTTGGTGCGCGGCGTTACCGGCGACAAGCTGAAGGATGCGCTGGAGCGCAAGCAAATCCGGCGGGAATACCAATACGAGCGCCCCGACTTGGTGCTTTTCATCCGAGACCTGGACGCGCTGGAAACCGACCGCGCCCAGTACCGCGCCCGCCAACGGGAGTTCCGGGAAATCAACGCGCTTCTGGACGACAAAGCCATTTACCTGCTCCACATTTACAGCATTGAAGCCTTAATTGCAGCGCACATCGCCGTTTTTGAAGCCCATTACCAGTGTCAATGCCCCCTCGACGGGGATGTGATGTTGATTGAGAAGCCCGTTGAGTTATTTAAATCCGTTACCAAAACGTGCAAAAAACAATACAAGGAAGGCCATTGCGCCGACCTGCTGGCCGAAGCCGATTACGACCAGTTGCTGGCCAATTGCCGCTACTTCCGGGCCTTTGATGCGGCGTTTGCGGCGCGGGTGCCAGCGCCTATCGTTTTGCCCTCAAAGGCCGAATCCAACGCCCGCAACGGCATCCAGTAATGCCCTTCCCCGCCGCCTACTTCCAGCTCGGTTTTCACCACATCGTCAGCCCGCAGGCGACGGACCACCTCGCGTTTTTGCTGGCCCTGACGGCGCCCTTCGCGGCCCAGGACTGGCGGCGGCTGCTGGCGCTGGTCACGAGCTTCACCCTGGGGCACTCGCTCACGCTGGCGCTGGCCGTGCTGGGCGTGGTGGCGGTGCCGGCGGCGCTGGTCGAAACCCTGATTCCGGTGACGGTGGTGGCGACGGCGCTGGTGAACCTGGCGCGGGCGGGGCGGCTGGCGGGCGGGGCCGCCGGGCCGGTGCTGTGGGCGGCCCCCAACGCGCTGGCGCTGGGTTTTGGGTTGATTCACGGCCTCGGGTTTTCCAATTATTTGCGGGCGCTGCTGGGCGGCGCGGCGCGGCCGGTGGCCGAACTGCTGGC
>JANYFQ010000381.1 GCA_025362615.1 Hymenobacter sp.
CTTCAACGGGGTGCATGAGGACTACCATCAGGCCTCGGACGAGATTGAGAAAATCCAGTTCGACAAGCTGGAGGCGCGGGCGCGGCTGGTATTTTTCACGGCCTGGGACGTGGCGAACCGGGAGGAGCGGCTGGTGGTGGATTCTTCAAAGGAATAAATTTCGCACAGAGTTCACAGAGTTTCACGGAGTTTTTTGTTCTGGAATATGGAAATCAACACCTTGACGGGGAATATTTTGGGGGCTGCTTACCGGGTGCATACCGTGCTGGGGATGGGGCTTCTGGAGTCCGTTTACGCGAAGGCACTTACCTATGAGTTGCGGAAGCGCGGAATGGCCGTGGCCACGGAAGTTGCCATTCCGGTGCTTTACGACGGCATTGATTTGGGCCTTCAGTTTCGGGCCGATATTATTGTGGAGGGGCGCATGATTTTGGAGTTGAAGTCGGTGCAGGCACTGGCACCCATCCACTCGAAACAGTTGTTGAACTACCTCAAGCTCACCAAACTGCCCGTTGGTTTGTTGTTGAATTTCAACACACCTTCGTTGCGCGACCAGATTGAGCGACTGGTCAATTAAACTCCGTGAAACTCTGTGAACTCTGTGCGAGACATGAAAGCCCAACAATTCCAACTAGACGCGGAAATCAAAGCCTTCGACCGCGAACACCGCCGCAAAATCCGCTTCAACATCGGCAAGTACGACGCGGCCGTAACTGCCGGCCTCAAACTCTACGAACACCACGAGCTGGCCCGCGACCGCGGCGCTTACCTCAAGGCCCAAACCCTCGAAAAGCTCGACCAGTACCTGCTGCAGTTCGAGGCTGCCTTCACGGCGCGGGGCGGGCGCGTGGTGTGGGCGCGGGACGCCGCCGAAGCTCTGGCCGAAATTGGCCGGCTGGCCGACCAGCGGCAGGCCCGCACCGTCGTCAAAGCCAAAAGCATGACGACGGAGGAAATCCACGTCAATAAGTACCTCACCGACAAGGGCATTGAGTCCGTTGAAACCGACCTGGGCGAGTACATCGTGCAGCTCAACGGCGAGCGGCCCTACCACATCGTGACACCCGCCATGCACCTGAGCAAGGCCGACATCAACGCCATCTTCGTCAAGCACCTTGGCACCGAAAGCACCGACGATGCCCAGAAGCTCGTCCTCACGGCCCGGCACCTGCTGCGCGACAAGTACACGGCGGCCGACATCGGCATCAGCGGCGGCAACTTCCTGCTGGCCCAGGAAGGCGCGGTGGCCATCACCGAAAACGAGGGCAACGCCCGGCTCTCGGCCACCTTCCCCAAATTGCACATTGCCGTGGTGGGCATCGAGAAAGTCATTCCCGAAATGGCCGACCTTGACCTGTTCTGGCCGCTGCTCAGCACCAGCGGCACGGGGCAGCAACTCACGGTGTACAACACCGTATATTTCGGCCCCCGGCAGCCCGGCGAGGTGGACGGGCCGGAGGAGATGGTCGTCATCCTGCTCGACAACGGGCGCACCACCTTGCTGGCCCAACCCGACAAGCGGGCCGCCCTGCGCTGCATTCGTTGCGGGGCCTGCCTCAACATTTGCCCGGTGTACAAAAACATCGGCGGGCATACCTACGAAACCACGTATTCGGGGCCGATTGGGGCCGTCATCAGCCCCCACCTTTCGGGCCTGCCCGAGCACCAGCACCTGAGCTACGCCAGCAGCCTGTGCGGGGCCTGCACCACGGTGTGCCCCGTGCGGGTGCCTCTGCACAACCTGCTGCTGCTCAATCGTAAACAGGCCGTCGAGAGCGGCCACGCGCCCTTCGAGGAGCGGGCCGCCATCGGCCTCTGGCGCTGGAGCATGGGCCACCGCTGGGTGCTCGACGTGCTGCCCGCCCGCGCCAAAGACTGGAGCCTGAGCTTCCTGCTCGACCAAAGCGGCTGGAGCAAGCGCCGGGCGGCGCTGGCGGCGGCCCCCAAGTCGTTTCGGGAGCTGTGGGCGGAGGCGATGCGTGAATAAGAGAACGAGTGACTGCCATCACGCGCTACTCTGAAAGGATTTTACAGGCTACCTCTCTGATGTGTTAGTAAGCGGATAACCGCGCATTTGCTGTTTTTTTAGGACTTGTACAAGGGTATTTTGAGGATATTTTAATAAAATGCGCGTTTTGCCGCGTGCATTTGATTGCAATTATTTCGAAGACATGAGCAACCAGGAGATGGGGCGTTTGTTGAGGTTGCGTCGCCAAAGCCTGGGGCTTTCGCGGGGGTACGTCGCGGAATTGGCGGGCGTGTCGTTGCGGCAGCTTTTGGAGTGGGAAGCGGGCCGGGGCAACCCCGGCTTCGTGCAGTTGCAAGGGGTGTTGCAAGTGCTGGGGCTGCGCCTAGCCATTGAACCAATCAGGCAGACAGAAATCGCATAGAATGGCAAAGCACTGGCAAGCCGCCGTTTTTGTAAACGAACACCGGGCTGGTACGCTGCGGCGGGAGCCGGGGCGCTTCGTGTTTGAATACGACGCGGAATATCTGGCCGATGCCGGGCAGCCCGCCGTGAGCCTGAGCCTGCCCAAGAGCCAACGGGTACACCTGGCACCGGTGTTATTCCCGTTTTTTTCGGGCTTGCTGGCCGAAGGCACCAACCGCTCGTTGCAAACCCGGGTGTTGCACCTGGACGAGCGCGACGACTTTGCCCTGCTGCTGGCTACGGCGGGGCGGCAAACCATCGGGGCAGTTACCGTGCGCGACCCATGCTGACCTGCCCCGGCTGCTACCGCCCGCTGCGCGGCGGCAAATTGCGCTTTTGCCCCGGCTGCGCCAAGCTGTTGTTCGACGGGCAGTCGGTCAGCCCGGTATTGCCCTTCTCGGCGGCCGACTTGCCCAGCGTGCTGCGCGAAGACCTGATTGCGGCCATCCGGCGCATCTCCATTTCGGGGGTGCAGTTTAAGGTTTCGATGCGACTTGAAGCGGGGCGCTTGGCCATTAGTGCCGAGCGGGGCAGTCATGAATACCTGCTCAAACCCCCGCCCCGGAGCTTCGAGATTGGGGCGGTGAACGAGGTGCCGGCCAACGAGCACTTTACCATGCAGTTGGCGCGGCAGGTGTTTGGGCTGCGCGTGGCCGCTTGCGCCTTGCTGCGCTTCGCCGACGGGCAGCCCGCCGCCTACCTCACGCGCCGCTTCGACGTGCTGCCCAGCGGCGAGCACCTGTTGCAAGAAGATTTTGCCCAACTCGCCGAACGGAGCCGCGCCACCCACGGCGAGGATTTTAAGTATGACTACAGCCACGAGGGCATTGCCCAACTCATCCGCCGCTTCGTGCCCGCCGCCCCGCCCGACCTGGACGAGTTCTTCCGCCTCACCCTTTTCAACTACCTCGTCTCCAACGGCGACGCGCACCTCAAGAACTTCTCGCTCCACCGCCGCCCCGACATCGGCGAGTACCGCCTCACGCCCGCCTACGACCTGCTCAACACCAGCCTGCACGTAAGCGACACCAACAACCTGGCCCTGGCCCTCTTCGCCGACGACTACGAAACGCCCAGCTTCGAGGCCAATGCCTACCTGGCCCAGCCCGACTTCGTGGAGCTAGGCCGCCGCCTGGGGCTGCCGGGCAGCCGCGTGGCCCGCCTGTTGCGCGAGGTAGTGGGCCACGAGGCCGCCACGGCCCAACTGCTGGCCCGTTCGGCCCTGCCGGAAGTGCAGCAGGAACAGTACGCCGCCAGCCTCGAAAGCCGCCGCCAGCGCCTGCGGTACTGCTTTCAATGAGTGAATGAGCGAGTGAGTGAATGAGCGAATGCTTTGTGTTTGGCGGAGCTGCTTGGCGGGCGGCCAGATAGGCAAACCGGCGCGGTAAATGTATGAGTGCGTCCCCCCGCGTTACCAGACTATCAATTCAC
>JANYFQ010000391.1 GCA_025362615.1 Hymenobacter sp.
GTGGCCCTGGTGTACGGCTGGCAGCGCGGCCGCCTGCGCCGGGTACAACGCGAAAACGCCCTCCGCACCCAGCTCGCCGCCAACCTGCACGACGAAGTAGGCTCGCTCCTCACCCGCGTGACCATGCAGGCCGAGCTGCTGCAAGAGCTGCAACAAGGCCCGCCCGCCCGCCTCGCCACCCTGGCCGCCGACAGCCGCGCCGCCGCCGCCACCATGCGCGACGTCATCTGGAGCGTGGACAGCACCGCCGACACCCTGGCCGCCCTCGTGGAGCGGATGCGCGACTACGTGCTCGACACGGCCCGCGCCACCGGCCGCGACCTGCGCTTCGACGACCTGGCCCTGCCCCCCGACCTGCACCACCCCCTCAGCACCCTGGTGCGCCAAAACCTCTACCTCATCTTCAAGGAGGCCGTAAACAATGCCCTCAAGCACGCCGCCCCCGGCTCGGTCATTGACGTCAGCATCACCCGCCCGCCGGCCCTGCGGCTGCACGTCCGCAGCGCGGGCGCACCCGCCCCGGCTTCGAGCGATGGGCAGGGCCTGCGCAATATGCGCCGCCGGGCCGAGGCACTGGGGGCGGCGTTTTCGGCCGGGCCGGTGGCAGGTGGGTGGGAAGTGGCGGTTTTGTTGGGTTGATGGTGTTCGGTTTTAGGTGTTGGGTTTTTGGTGTTGGGTGTTGGGTTTTTGGTGTTGGGTTTTAGGTGTTCGGTTTTTGGTGTTGGGTGTTGGGTTTTTGGTGTTGGGTGTTCGGTTTTTGGTGTTGGGTTTTAGGTGTTGGGTGTTGGGTTTTAGGTGTTGGGTCTGAATCCCGTCCCAACCGCGAAGCGGTGCCATGTTGGTAGCACGATGTTTGGCGCAGGATTCCAAGCTGCGAAGCTGCGACACCTCCCATAATGACCATGCGTCTGACCGGGGCGGGAGGTGGCGCAGCTTCGCCGCTCCAACCGCCCCACGGTGCCGATACTACCAACATGGCACCGCTTCGCGGTTGGGACGGGATTCGCACCCAACACCAAGTGTCGAGCAGGCTTTACTGCGTAAAACCAATCAAACCAGCCGGGGCGTTGGGGCGCAACGGCCCGCAAAGCGTCGCTATGGCATTCTTCATGGCCTCTTCAGCGAGCCAGTTGCTTTTTGCCCAAACGCTACCATGATTTTGTATCGTCCGATGCACGGGCAGCGGGGCGGAAAGCAGCAAAGGCGGCTGCCGCTCTGGTTGCTGCTTCTTTTCCAAGCGGGCACCCGCTGGTTATGATGCAAGCTCGTCTTCCCCTGATTCGTGGAATTTTGCTGGCCCTGGCCGCCTGCCTGCCGGGCCTGGCAACCGCCGACGGGCCGCCTGCGGCCCGGCCGGTGCTGCTCGACGTGGACCGGTTGCGCCAGCAACTGGCCCCGGCCGGCCCCGCCGCCCGCCGCGCGGCCGGGCCGCTGGCCGCCGACCTGCCCACGCCCGACGGCGAGCGCCGGTTTGTGCTCATCGAAACCCACCTGCTGCCCGCCACCGACACGGCCGCCTGCCGCCGCCTCCGCACCTTCGTGGGCCGGCAGGCCGACGACCCCACCCACGAAGTGGCCCGCACGCTGCGCTCCCAGGGCCTGACGGCCGACCTGACGCGGGGCAGCGAAAGCGTGCGCCTGCGCCCCGCCCTGGCCGGCGCACGGCTTACCTGCTCGATGCCAGCGGCCCCGCCCGCCCCGCTGGCCTACTACCGCCTCCGCATCGAAAACCTGGACGGCACCGCCGACCACTCGCCCGTGGTGGCGGTGGCCCGCCCGGCGGGCCGGGCTTCGGCCTTCACGGCCAAACTCTTCCCCAACCCCGTGCGGCCCGGCAGCCCCGTGGCCCAGGCCGCCACCCTGTGGCTGACCGATGCCCTGGGCTGCACCGTGCGGCAACAGCCGCTGGCCCTGCCGGCCGGCCCCACGCTGCTGCCGCTGCCCGAGGCTGCGGCGCTCCGCCCCGGCCTCTACCTGCTGCGCGTGCAACCCGACGCGGGCACCGGTGCGCGGCTGCGGGTGCTGATGAAGTAGTTGCACCGCAGGTAGTGCCCCGCTGCCGCTATCAACGCGGGCGGCACGGCACAACCGGGGGCACAGAACAAAAAGTAGGGTATATTTGGGACAGTTTCAGGCAAAGCTTGTTCCGGCCCCGTTCTTTTTCTTCCGGCACGAAGAAGCGGCTTGCCAGGCCCAGCCGTTTGCGTCAAATCAAGCGTTTTTTTAATTATTTAGCTACCAGCCCTCATGTTTCGTTTCCTTTTTTACTTTGCCCTGGCCACCTTGCTGGGGTCGTGTGCTGGCAGCAAGCCGGCTGGCAGCAAGCCGGCTGGCAGCAAGTTTCAGCCAGGAGCCAACAACATTGTTAGTGCCCACACGCGCAATTCGCGCTATTCCAGCAGCAAGGCGGACGGAAAAAGCAGCATCGTTTTCAAGGGCACGAACAACATCATCAACATCGACATCACCGATTCTGACATCACGGCCTTCAACACCAAAACCTTTATCATTGAGGGCGACAACAACAACATCAGCTCGACCATTCGCAAGTGCGTCCTGGTGTATCAGGGGCGTAGCGACACGGTCATCATTCGGGGCAATGAGCTGAAGGTGGATTTCGCGGCCGACAACATGACGCGCCTCCTCGACGGGCCGGGCGGCACTGCCGAAATCACGAGTGGGCAGCAGCTCCAGGATTTTGCCTTCGCCGACTGGTCGGCGGAGGCCGCCGCTGCCGCCAATGATTCGCTCTACGTAAGCGACTTGCAGCAGCGGCTGACGCAGCGGCAGGCCTTCGACCACTACACGAAGCAGGCCCAGGCAGGCAACTACGCGGCGTTTTTCTGGCTGGGCAGCTTCTTCGACAACCTACTGCTCGATGTCCGGCCCGACATTGCCAAGGCCATGAACTACTACGAAATGGCGGCCCGCCACAACCACCCCGACGCGGCGTACCGACTGGGCTATATCTACCAGGCGGGCGACTTTGAGTTTGAGCGCATTGCCATCGACCGCACCAAGGCCCGGTATTATTACGAGCTGGCGGCCCGCAACGGCCACGAGCAAGCCCGCGAGCGCCTGGCCGTTTGGAAGTAGCGCCCCCCAAAGGCCGGTGGCTGCCACCGCATTCAGCATTGGCCCAACGGGCAGGGGAAGGACGGACGAAAGGTAGCAGGGAAGGTCAATCAGCCGGGCGGCTCGGCCGGGTTGGGGTCGGGAACTGCGCTGGGTCCGGCTGCGCTCAGCAGAATGGTCTTAACTCCACCCCCTACAAATCTCCCTTCGCCGCCCGGCTCAACAGTTCGCCCCGCGAGCGTACCTGGAGCTTTTCATAGAGCCGTTTGACGTAGGTATGCACCGTGTCGAAGGAGAGGCGGAGCTGGGCGGCGACCTGCTTTTCGCTCAGGCCCTCGGTGAGGGCTTGCAGCACTTCGGCTTCGCGGGCCGAGAGCAGGCCGGGCTGCTGGCTGTGGGCGGGCTGGAAGTGGTTCAGGGCCTTGCGGGCCACCGAGGGCGAGAGGGCCGCCCCGCCGGCCAGCACGTCGAGAATGGCTTGCTTGTACTGGGGCAGGGTGGTGGTGTTTTTGATGACGTAGCCGGTGGCCCCGGCCCGCAGCGCCTCGAAAATGCGGGCCGGGTCGTCGTGCATGGTTTGGAGGATAACGTCGGTGCCGGGCAGGCGGCGGCGCAGCTCGGGCAGGGCGGCCAGGCCGGTTTGGCCGGGCAGGCTCACGTCGAGCAGGATGACGCGGGGCACCAGGCTCAGCTCCAACTCGGCCCAGAAGGCTTCCATCGAATCGACCACCATGGGGCAGCTGAACTCGGGCTGGTGGCAGAGGTATTCCTGGAGCAGGGCGCGCACCCGGCGGTCGTCTTCGACGATGGCCAGGGACACGGGATAGACGATAGCGGCCATAAGTGGGACAAAGGTGGGGGCCGGGCGGGGGCCGACGCCAGCGGAGCTTGTACTCTAAACAGGGTACAAAGGAAAATAGGCGGGCGCTGGGGACGGGGGGGACCTTTGCCCCATCCTTTCCCCTGCTGGCCCTGGTTCAGGGCCGCTGGGGTGTCCATCTACCTATTACCCGCTCGTCATGCTCTACTTCTTCGCTCTTTCGCCCCTGCGCCGCTGGTCGGCGGCCTTGCTGTTGCTCACGCTGCTGCTGGCCCTGCCGGGCCGGGCCCTGGCCCAGGGCGCGAGTACCTTCGCCGGCGGCGGCACCCTGACCACCGACGGCAGCACCGCCCTAAACGTGGGCGACCGCGCCGCCCCGGCCGTGACGGACGTGGACGGCGACGGCCGGCTCGACCTGCTGGTGGGCAACAGCTTCGGCAACGTGGAGCGCTACGAGCAGCTGACGCCGCCGGCCCCCACGCTCACGGGCTTCACGCCCACGAGCGGCTCAGCGGGCACGAGCGTGACGATTACGGGCACCAACCTGAATGGCGCGACCGCCGTGACGGTGAACGGCACGGCGGGCACCATCACGGGCACGCCCACGGCCACGGCCACCAGCCTCAGCTTCACGGTGGGGGCGGTGAGCGTGGTGACGGCGGGCGGCACGGCCACCGGCGGCACGTTTACGCTAACGCCGGGCCTGGTGAGCAGCAACCCCGCCCGCAACGCCCGCAGCGCGGCCGTGAGCACCAGCGTGGCGTTGACTTTCGACCAACCGATGGGCAGCGGGGCGGGCACGCTGGGGGCCGTGAAGGTATTCAGCCAGCAGCGCGGGGGGCGGATGCAGAACGGGGCGCGGGGCGTGACCACGGTGAGCGGCAACACGCTTAACTTCAACCCAACCAATGACTTCCGGCCCGGCGAAACGGTGTTCACCACCGTGACCACGGCGGCCGTGGGCAGCGGCGGGCAGGTGCTGGCGGCGGGCGAGGTGCAGCAGTTTACGGCGATAACGGGCGGCACCGGGCGGGGCAACTTCCTGGCCCCGGCCGCCAACGCCAACCCCGCCGTGGGCGTCCTGCCCCTCGGCGTGGCGGTGGGCGACGTGGACGGCGACGGTGACCTCGACCTGCTCACGGCCAACGCCGGCGGCACGGTGAGCGTCCGGCTCAACGACGGCAGCGGCACCTTCGGCGGCGGCTCCGACCCCGGCGTGGGCCTCAACGTGCGGGGCCTGGCCCTGGGCGACGTGGACGGCGACGGCGACCTCGACTTTGTGACGGCCAACTACAACGGCAGCGGCACGGTGAGCGTGCGCCTCAACGATGGCAGCGGCACCTTCGCGGCCCCGGCCGCCAATGCGGAGCCAGCGGTGGGCGCCAACCCGTACAGCGTGGCGCTGGGCGACGGCGACGGCGACGGCGACGGCGACCTGGATTTCGTGACGGCCAACTACACGGCCAGCACCGTGAGCGTGCGGTTCAACAATGGCACGGGCAGCTTCGGCGG
>JANYFQ010000393.1 GCA_025362615.1 Hymenobacter sp.
CTGGCCCTGGTGGCCCCGTTGCGGTTTTTCTACGTCATCACGCTGCCGCTGACGTGGTTTCTGTCCAAGCTCTCCAACTTCCTGCTGGGGCTGGTGGGCGTGAGCAACGTCCACGGCACCGAGGCCCACACCTCCGACGAGCTGCGCCTGCTGCTCGACCAAAGCAAGGAAAGCGGCGAAATCCAGGACTCGGAACACGAGCTGATTGAGAACGTCTTCCAGTTCAACGACCGCATGGTGAAGCAGATAATGGTGCCCCGCACCAAGCTCTCGGCCCTCGACGTGCACGCCCCCGAAGAAGCCATCCTCGCCACCGTCTTCAGCGAAGGCTACTCGCGCCTGCCGGTCTTTGAGGGCAACATCGACAACATCGTGGGCGTGCTCTACGTCAAAGACTTGCTCCCCATCATCCGCCGCCGCGAACCCGTGGACCTGGCCCGCATCATGCGCCCGGCCTACTTCGTGCCCGAAACTAAAAAGATAAACCGCCTGCTGCGGCAATTTCAGCGCAAGCACATCGTCATGGCCGTCGTGAGCGACGAGTTCGGCGGCGTGTCGGGCATCGTTACCATCGAAGACATCATGGAAGAGCTCGTGGGCGAAATCCAGGACGAGTACGACAACGAGGTGCCGGTAGTAGAAAAAATATCCGAAACTGAGTACCGCGTCAATCCCGCCACGCCCATCCCCGACGCCAACGAGTTCCTGCCCTTCCCCCTGCCCGAAGGCGAGGACTACGAAACCGTGGGCGGCCTGCTCGGCGTCATCTACGGCAGCATCCCCGACGTGGGCGACGTAGCCGTGCTCGACCCCTACGAGTTCCGCATCCTGGCCCGCGCCGGCCGCGTGGTGGAGCTGGTGCAGCTGCGCGTGACGGGCAGCTTTGGGGCGGATGACGACGGGGCCGACCCGTCGGGGCCTGGGGTGGCGGGGTAGCGGGGTAGCGGTGGGTCGGTCAGGACAGCGTGATGAGGTTCTTACGGGTGTCGATGCAAAAATTGGTGCCTTCCATAAAGTCCAACCCCAGCAGCCCGTTGTAATCGGAAAATACCCCGTGGGCCACAAAATCGTAGACCTGGATTTGAAAACCGACCTTCACCAATCCGAGGGCGGCAAACGTACCGAGTTCGAACACTTCGGTTTCGATGATGCCGTTAGCGGTTTCGATTTCCACGGTTCCAATGTTGTCCTTTAGGTCGTAGCCCAACAGGTAGAGCGCGTTGCTGTCAATGGTGGTGTTGCTGGCCCCCGTGTCGAGAATCATCTTAAGCTCGTAGCGGCCATCCACCTCAACATTCACCAGGATAAGCCCGCTCTCCGGCTCGCGCTTGAAGCCATACGTCATCGGGCAACGCGGTTGAAGATGCCGGTGATTTTGCGAGTGGCCCGCCGCGTACCCGTGTAAACGAGGGTTATTTTCGCAAAGTCAGCCGTTTTGTCGCGGCCGATGTAGCATACTTCCTTTTTGTCCTTGCTGTGGAACAACGGCACGCCGGCCACGACATCGAGCCTGTCCTCGTCCATGACGGGGTTGCCGAGCAACACCCATTCGTCGGGGTACTGGCTTTTGATGGTGGCAATGGGCAGGGGCTGGGTCATGAAAAGGGGCGTGGGCAGCCCAAATTTACGAGTTTTCGGGTTGGTATTTGGTTCAGCGGTTCCACCGCTATTGTTCTTCCGAGGCAGGCGGCGGGAGCTGGGTGTCGGTGGAAGAGCCACTTTCTTGAAAGAATGCCGCCAGCGTAATGCCGTGAATGTCGAGCAGGCGCAGCAGGCTGCTCATTGTCAGGTTGCCGCCTTGCTCGTGGTTGCCGTAGCCCACGCGGGGCAGGTCGTGGTCGTAAGCAAATTTTTCGTAGGACGTGTAGCCCTTCTGCTGGCGCAATCGCCGCAGGTGTTGGCCAATGGCTGTCAGGCGTTTGTCTGTGCGAGAATGGATGCCTTTGTCCTGCTTTGCCATAAGCTGCAAGCTGGCAAACACAAAATCCAATTCTAACCTAAAATAAAAAACCCATTAAAATAGGTTATGAACATACCGTGTCCTAGTTTTGCGGTGTCAAGTACTATCATGACACCCAATTCAGATGAACACGTATCTACGCAGCATGGCCGTTGGCCTCGTTGTGATGGGGCTGGGCACGGTGCCCGCTCACGCGCAGGAAGCTTCGGGCGGCCCGAAGAATGTCATCGGCATCTCGCCGTTTGGCCTCATCAACAAGTTCAAGCTCAAGTACGAGCGGGTGCTGGGGCCGAAATTCACGGCCGGGGGGATGGTGGCAGCCTATTACGGCGCTTACCCTGGCATACAGGTAACGCCCTTTGCCCGGTGGTACATGGGTGCCGAAGCGCCTAGCGGCTTGTATGTTCAGGGGCAAGTCGGCATCTACCGGCACACCTCCACGCTGAGCATCAGCGGTACGACGCAGGAGTACACCGAAAAAGCTACCATCAGCAACATTGGTGCAGGTGCAGCCCTCGGTTATCAATGGATTTCCGGCAAGCGAAAGAACATTTCTGTTGACATCAATGCTGGGTTCAAAATTTACCGAACCGGCATTAACGAAGGAGCGCTGACAGGCCTGACGTGGTATACATTCGGGCCGGGTTCTTTTTACAACGGCCTCATCAGCATGGGGTATGCTTTCTAGCCCCCGCCCCTTTCAAGTTTTTGTCCGCAACAAGGTGGGGGAGTGGTTTGGGTAAAGGACTAGTTTAAAGACATGATGCTCCCTTACTGAACTTTGTTGAAGCTCTCAAGAAAAAAACCCGGTTGTCACGCAGCCGGGTTTTTTGCATTTGTGGGGTTCGCAAACCAACTGGCGTACAATTGGTAATTCCCCGCCGTTCGCAACATCCCCGCCCGCTGCTCGCCCGTCACGGGCTTGATTTTGCGGGCCGGCACCCCGGCGTAGAGCCAGCCCGGCTCGCACACGAAATTTTCCAGCACCACGGCCCCGGCCGCCACGATGCAGCCCGCGCCCACCACGGCGTGGTCCATCACGATGGCGCCCATGCCAATCAGCACGTCATCGCCCACGGTGCAGCCGTGGACCAGCGCCCGGTGCCCAATGCTGACGCGGCTGCCGATACTCAGCGGAGCCTTTTGGTAAGTGCAGTGTAGCACCGCTCCGTCTTGAATATTGGTTTCATCGCCGATACGAATGCTGTGCACGTCGCCCCGAATCACGGCCCCGAACCATACCGTGCAACCCCGTCCCAGCACCACGTCGCCGACGATGGTGGCGTTTTCGGCCACGAAACAATCGGCCGGAATGGTGGGGTGGATGCCGCGAACGGGAAGGATGAGGGGCATGAGGTGAGATGGTGAGGTGGTAAGGTGGTGAGTTTTGGGATGCAGAAATGGACTACCTGACAGTGAAAAGGCAAGCCGTGGGCCGCCAAACATCAAACTCACCATTTCACCATTTCACCTCATTGCAAAAGGTCCGGCCGCCGCTGCCGGGTGCGCTCCACGGCTTGCTCGTGCCGCCACTCCTCAATCAGGGGCGTGTTGCCCGACAGCAGGATGTCGGGCACGGCCAGCCCGCGCCACTCGGCGGGGCGGGTGTACACGGGCGGGGCCAGCAGGTCGTCCTGGAACGAATCGGACAGGGCCGATTCTTCGTTGCCCAACACGCCGGGCAGCAGCCGCACCACGGCGTCCACGAGCACGGCGGCGGCGAGTTCGCCCCCACTCAGCACGTAGTCGCC
>JANYFQ010000410.1 GCA_025362615.1 Hymenobacter sp.
GCCGCCAGGTGGGTGCAGGTGTAGTTGCGCGGCGTACTGAGCAAGTAGTCAATGTAGGTGCGTTGGGTCAGCATGGCAGTATTTTTGGCGCAAGTTCGCTACCGGTGCGTAAGTCCTAGATTAGAAGAAAGAAGAGGGTAATTGAAGCTCGGGTAACGCGGGTTTTCAACCCGCGAGTAAGCCGATTCTAAACGAGTGGCAATGGCCCGACGCGCGGGTTAAAAACCCGCGCTACCGCACTTCCAGCTTGCCCACCGGGGCCACCAGTTCGCCGTTGTCAAGCACCGAATACGTGTAGAGGCCGGGCGCGAGTCCTGCGCAGTCAATGGTTACTTCGGTGCCGCGCAGCTTCTTGATTTGCAGCACGGTGCGGCCGGCGGCATCGAGGCGGCCGTCGCCGTGGCGGCCGTCGAAGCGGCCGGCGTTGGTGGGCAGCCCGCCGTCGGCGGCGGCCACCGTGATGCAGCGTTCCCAGCAGTTGGCGGTCATCTCCATCACGCCGTAAAAGGTGGCCCCGGCCTGCTCGCGGGTGGTGGCGGCGCGGGCAAAAATGCCGCAGCGCAGTGGCCCCAGGCCGCCGTCGCCGCCGGTGAGGGCGCGGTTGTCGAAGACGGCGTTGGCGGCGGCATCGGTGGCTTCGGTGCCGTCTTCGGGGCCGCTGATGGTGGCGGCCGACGCGATGGCGGCCGTGCCCCAGGCGTAGCCGCCGGGCACCACGGCCTCGGGGCCGCGGCATATTTTTTCGTACTCCAGCTCCGTCATCGGGCGCAGCCCGGCCCAGTCGAGGTAGGCCGCGCCGTCGGCCCAAACAAGCTGGTTGCCCACGCGGTCGGGGCGGGCGCAACTGAACACGATGGGGGCCGTGGTGCCCATGCCGCTGGCCGGGCAGGTGATGGTGTTGCGTTCGGGGTTGGTTTGGTTGCCGCACATGACGAAGGTGGCGCCGGCGGCGGGCGCATCGCCCGACACGTCCACCTGCACCCGGCTGCGCTGCTGGGCGCGGCTCAGGCAGTTCAGGAAATCGGTGTACTGGCCCTGGCTGATTTCGTACTTCATGCAGTACATGGGGGCAAAGCCCTTGGGGTAGTCGGGGCCAAGCGCGTCGGAGCCCTCATGATTGATGCCGTTGATTGACAAGGTGTTGCCGCCGCCGCCGCTCTCGTTCACCCAGCGGATGGCTCCGGCGGGTAGCGCGGCCTCGCCGACCACCTGGGTCAGCGAGCCGCCGGCGCTCACAAATTCGTTGCTGAGGGCAACCTGCGGGGCCGCGTTCAGGGCGAAGCTGCCCTGCGGCACCTGCACCATCTCGACCCCGAACACCCGCACCTCGTAGTTCTGGCCGGGGGCCACGCCGTCGGCGGCCAGGTTCCAGCGCAGGCCCACAGTGGCCGCGAAACTGCCCGCCCCAATGGCGCCCCGGTAGAGCATGGCCCCGGTGCCGTCGGGGGCGGCGCTGAGGGCAGCCCCGGCGGGCACGGCGTGGTCGGCATCGGCCGGGGCGAGGGTGGCGGGCAGCCAGGGGCCGCCCGGCCGCCGGTACTTCACGAAGAGCCAGGCTGCGTCGTAGTTAAGCTGGTCGCGCCACGAGTTGCTCCAGCCCACGGTGGCCCGCACGGTGGCGGTGGTGGCCACGGGGCTAGCCACGCTCAGGCTGAGATTGTTGATGGTGAGGTCGTTGGCTTGGACGGCCGGGGCCGCCAGCAGCAGGGCGGCGGCGAGGAGACGGAAGGAGTAAGGGTGGGGCATATGGTTGAATTGTTGAATTATTGAATTATTGCTCATACGTGCCAGAACGACACTGCGCTCCCTGCGTCTTTACCACTGCGCCCACTGCGGGACAGCTAGTGACTGCTGTTACGCGGTTGGCGCGGGGCTGTGCCCCGTGACGAAGTGCCGCCGGCTTCCAGCCTGCAATCGTTGAACGATAATCGCCGGACGATTTCGGCCTGGGGTGCGGGGTTGAAACCCGCACCCCAGGCCGAAATTGGGTGCCTGTCCGCTGCCCATCG
>JANYFQ010000412.1 GCA_025362615.1 Hymenobacter sp.
TAGCCGGTAACCACCAAATCGGGCGCGGCGGTGGTGAAGTCCACCAGTGCCGGGGCCGACCGTTGGCCGCCCGCGCACTGCCGCACTACGCTCACGACGTAGCGAATATTGGGCTGCAAGCCGTTGAGCACGACCAGGCCCGCCGTAGCAGTGTAAGTGCCAGTGCGCGGGGTAGTGCTGACGATAAAACTCGTCGGGCCGCTGCCCGGCGCGAAATTCAGCGATGCGCTATTGGTGGTGATATTGCTGATAACCACACCGCTAACCGCCGGGCAGGTGGCCGAGCCAGGCGCGGGCGTAGTCACGCAGATTGTCACGAAACGGAGCAGTGTGGTGCTGGTCAGGTCGGCCCGCTTGGGGTAGTAGCGCACCCAGTACGTGGTGCCGGGCACCAGTGCCAGCAGCGTCAGGGTTTCGCTCCGGTTTGAGGTGGCATCCGAGCATTCGCGGCTGAGCAACGCCCCGCAATTGCCCGAAAATACTTCCAGCACCCCATCAAACGCGCTTGTCACGCTCACCGTATGCACCGGCCCGGTGGCCACGAAGCGGAACCATACGTCGCGGGCCAGGGTGCCGGCTGTGCCGCTGCACCAGGCAGGCGGCAACGACTGGGTGGCTCCAATCAGGGTGCCGCCCAGCGGAGCGCACGCCTCGCCCGGTGCCCCGGCCACGACTAGGTGGGCCATGTTGCACTCGTTGTTGCTGCCCACCGGGGGCGTGTAAAAACTTGTCGAAACCGTGCGGGTTTCGCCCGTTACCGGGCAATTGCTTTCCAGCGTCACGGTGTAGAAAGTGCCCGGCGACAACCCCGTAAGCGCGTCGCCGGAATTAAAATCGGCGTAGGTGAGCGTGGCAGGCACCGTCGTGAGCCGGTACACGTCCACGATGCCCAGGCTGGCCGTGAAATTCGCGGTAGCCGAAGTGCTCGAAATACTGCCAATTATCAGGTTGGTAGCCGCGAAGCACGGCGTGGGCAGCACCGTAAACACCGCGCTACTCGTTGTTTGCCCCCGGCTGGTGAGCAGGCCGATTGGTCCGGTGCTGGCCCCAAACGGCACCACGGCCCGCACCTGTGTGCCGGCGGCATTCACCACCGCGTACACGGCCGATACGCCGTTAAACTCCACACCAACAAAGTTTTGTGCCCCCGTGGTGCTGATGGTCATGGTGTCGCCCGCCAGCCCGTAGCCGGTGGCAATGCCACTGTTGGGGTTGAAACTGACAAGCGTTGGCAGCACTTCGAATGCCAGCCCGTTGCTGAAACCAGCGGCGGTTCGCACCACCACCGGGCCACCGATGACGGCGGCGGGCACCGTGGCCACCAGGCTCGTGGCCGTGTTGCTGCCGAAAACCGCTGCCACGCCCCCAAACGTCACGGCCGTGGCCCCGGCCAGGTTGCTGCCGCTGATGGTGAGTTGCGCCCCAACCGGCAGGCTGCCGGCACTGAGGCTGGTAAGCAGCGGCGCACCCGGTGTGGGCGTGATGGCGAAGTTCTGGTTCGAGATGTCAAAGAAGTAGTTGTCGGCGGCGGCCACCAGCAGGCGGGCCGTGGCGGTGGGCACGTTGGGCACCGTCACGGGGGCGCTGCCGGTGTTGGGGGCGCGGGCCAGCAGCAGCGTGGGGTAAGTCAGGCCCCCGTCGGCCGAAAGCCAAATAGCCACTTCGGCGCAGTTCACGCCGTTGGCGGTGGTGCCGGCCACGTCCCAGGTCACGGTTTGCGTCGAGCCAACCGGCCAACTCACGGCCGTATTGGGGGCCGTCACCCGGAAGGGGCCGGCGGCATCGGTCACGCGCAGCGTCAGGCGGTTGGTGGCGCTGCTACCACCCACCACGCCCGCCGGGCCGCTGTGTACGTCGCGCACCAGGCACTGAAACGTGAGGTTGCGTGCGACGGTCGGCAGCCGTTCGGCCACCGAAGTGCTGTTGTTGAGCAAATTGGCCAATTGCGGAAAGTAGCGCGTGGGGCTGCTGCCCGGCACCCACGACCGAAACAACGGCTCCCGCGCGCCCGCTGTCTGCGGAGCACCCAGCACCGTGCCAGTACCGTTGTCCACTTGTTCCCAGCAATACGTCAGGGCATCGTTGTCTGTGTCGAAAGCATTGGCTGTAAGGCGAAAAGGCGTGTTGGCGGGCAGCGTTTTGTCGCCGGTGCTGGGGCCGTTTGCGCGGGGTGCCGTGTTGCCCGAAGCCCGGTTGGTAGCGCACTGACCATAATAAGTCAGGTAGCCATTTATTTGTGCGTGACTAACGCTGTGGAAGTACGCATCGCGGCTGCCTTGCAAGTTTTCGGGCGCACAAATGCCGGGGTAAGCCATCATCGTCGAGCCTGACCCTGGCTCGAAGGCGGATGCAGTCGCACGGTTAGTCGGGTTGCAGTCGCCGGCGGCGCTGGCGTTGAAGGTGTGCGTCGCCCCAAACTGGTGCCCCATCTCGTGCGCCACCAACTGAATATCAAAGGCATTGCCCACGGGGCTTCCCAGGCCCGATTGCGCCTGCGCCTTGCTGTAATCGTAACATACTACGCCAATGCCTGCAAAGCCCCCACCGATGGTGCCAAATAGGTGCCCAATATCGTAGTTGCCCCGGCCGAGGATGGTATCGAGGTAAATTTGGTTTTCGCGCAGGGCCGTGGCAGTGTTGTTGTTGTTGCTAAACGGGTCGGGCCGGCTGGCCGAGTTCGCGGCGATGACGAGGTTATTGTTGGCCACCAGCTCCAGCCGAATGGCCAGTTCGCGCTCGTAAAAGCCCGTCACGCGGTTCACCGTCGTCACTACGCTGGCCAGGGCGCTGGCCACGGTGCCGCCTCGGGCGGCCGTGTATTCGTCGGTGGTAGCCACGGCCAGCCGAAATACGCGCAGGCTGTCGCCGTAGCCGCGTTGCAGCAGGGCAGGCGCGGTGGGCCGCGCCCGCTGGCCGTTGGCGGGTGCCGTCGAATTGTTCGGTCCGGCCGGGGTCAGGCAGCCGGCCCGCACCGGACCGGGCCGCTGGTCGGCCACGAAATAGCTCAGGTAGTGCGCGGCGTCGGTGGTGCTCACCGGGTCAAGGTACACGGCCCCCATCGTGGCCGACAATATTTGGGCATGAAACCCTTGCGGCGTATCATCCAGGCGCAGGGTGGCGGTGGGGTCGTCCAGCCCTTGCCCGGCGTAAGTGCGAATGGCGGCAAACCGAGCGGCCAGCGCCGGGGCCATCACCGGCGCTTCGCGGACGCTGAAACGGGCGTTCTGGCCGTTGGGCAACGGCAGCAGCAGCACGGCTGTCGGCCCGGCCAGGGCCGCCCGTAAGGCCGCTGCATCAAGCGTCAGCGGCCGGGCCGCCGTCAGCAGCGCCCGCAACGGCGAAACCTCGGCCGCTGCTCGTCCCGCCTCGTCTTCGCTAAAAAAAACCGGAGCCGAGCGCAATTGCGCCCGGCTTGTGGGGGCCAGCAGCAGCAGCAGGGCCAGCCAGCCCAGGCAGTAATGGGTTCTCATGGCACAGACAGGTCAAAGTACGGTTAAATATAAGACCGTAAATCGATTGCCAAGCAATTGCGCTGCCCTGGCCGGCCATCTTGGTCAAGATTTTATCTTAGGACTTACGCACCGGTAGCGAACTTGCGCCAAAAATACTGCCATGCTGACCCAACGCACCTACATTGACTACTTGCTCAGTACGCCGCGCAACTACACCTGCACCCACCTGGCGGC
>JANYFQ010000443.1 GCA_025362615.1 Hymenobacter sp.
GGATTTTTATCCAATGAGTGAATGAGCGAGTGAGTGAATTGTTAGTTGGTAACGCAAAAGGACGCGCTGCCAACTAACAATTCACTCACTCGCTCATCCACTCATTCACTCATTGAACCCCACTCAATCATCGCCCGCAAATGCCCGAGACCCTCGAAGAAGGTGTTATTCAGCCTGTCAAGCCCGAGATACAAGACCCACTGCTGCGCGAGCTGCTGACCGAAGCACCGGCTTCGGCGCGGCTCGATACTCCGCTGGAGAAACCGCAGCCACTGCCCGTGGAAGCCGATGAAGTCGATTGCGTAGTAGTGGGCCTGGGGGCGGGTGGGGCCCCGCTGCTGGCCCGCATAGCGCAGGCCGGCCTGCGGGTGGTGGCCCTGGAAGCCGGCCCCTGGCACGACCCCAAAACGGACTTCGCCACCGACGAGGCCGCCCAGGATTTTCTGTTTTGGAACGACGAGCGCCTCGCCGCCGGGGCCGACCCGCTGGCCATGGGCCGCAACAACTCGGGCACCGGCGTGGGCGGCTCGACGCTGCACTACACCGCCTACACGCCCCGCCCGCTGCCCGCCGATTTACACCTCAACCGCGACTTCGGGCAGGGCGAAGACTGGCCCTTTGGGTACGACGAGTTGGAACCGTATTACGAAGAGCTAGAGCACTTTCTGGGCATTTCCGGCCCCACGCCCTACCCCTGGGGGCCGGCCCGCGCCCGGGGCTACCCACTGGCCCCGCTGCCCCTCAACGGCGCAGCTCAACTGATGATGCGCGGGGCCGAAAAGCTGGGCCTCGCCACCGCGCCGGCCGCCAACGCGGCGCTCTCGGCCCGCTACTACCAGGAAGGCGTGGGCTGGCGCGAAGCCTGCACCAACCGGGGCTTCTGCCAGGCGGGCTGCTCGAACGGGGCGAAGGCCAGCATGGACGTAACCTTCGTTCCGTTGGCCGTAAAACACGGGGCCGACATCCGACCCAACGCCTACGTGACGGAAATTGAGCGCGACGAGCGCGGCCGGGTATCGGCCGTGGTGTACACCCAGAACGGCACCGAACACCGGCAGCGCTGCCGCCACCTGTTTCTGTGCGCCGGGGCCGTCGAAACGCCGCGTCTGCTGCTGCTGAACGACCTGGCCCTCAACAGCGGACAGGTGGGCCGCAACCTCATGGCGCACCCTGGGGTGCAGGTGTGGGGCACTTTTGCTGAAGCCGTGCGGCCCTACAAAGGCATTCCGGGCGGGCTGATTTCGCAGGATACGCACCGGCCCCAAAACGCCGATTTTGCCGGCGGCTACCTGCTGCAAAGCATCGGCGTGATGCCCATGACCTTTGCCGGGCAGGTGGCGCGGGGCCGCAAGCTCTGGGGCCAGCCGCTGCGCGATTATATACTGAATTACAACCACGTAGCCGGCATCAACATCCTCGGCGACTGCCTTCCCCACCCCGACAACTTCCTGGAGCTGGCCGACGAAAAAGACGGCCGCGACCGGCCCAAGCCCCGCATCCACTTCACGGCCCAGCCCAACGAGCTGCGGATGAACGCCCACGCCGAAGCCCTGATGCGCGACCTCTGGGCCGCCGCCGGGGCCACCGACATCTGGAGCTTCGGCCGCTACGCCCACGTCATCGGCACGGCCCGCATGGGCCGCAGCGGCGACGATGCCGTGGTGAACCCCGACGGCCGCGCCTTCGACGTGCCCAACCTCTACATCTCGGACAACTCGACCTTTCCAAGCGCCCTAAGCGTCAATCCGGCCCTCACCATCATGGCCTTGAGCCTGCGGACGGCGGACAGGTTTTTAGCGGGTTTGAAGGGGTAGAAGAGGCGGTAAAAAACGCACCGCCTCGGCCCTGGAGCGGTTTCCAGAACGGTGTACCACCAAGCACAGCTTGGCGGTACACCGTTCTGGAAACCGCTTTAAACAGGCCCAATGGCCACGTTTACGTGGCGCTCGGCGTGGTAGCTGCTGCGCACCAGCGGGCCGCTTTCCACGTACTTCAGCCCGCGCTTCAGGCCTTCTTCCTTGTAGTGGGCGAACTGGTCGGGGGTGATGAATTCGGCTACTTCGAGGTGGCGCTTGGTAGGTTGCAGGTACTGGCCCAGGGTGAGGATGTGCAGGCCGTTGGCCACAAGGTCGTCCATGGCCCGGTACAGCTCGTCTGGCGTTTCGCCCAAGCCCAGCATGATGCCCGATTTGGTGCGGTGCCCGGCGGCGTGGGTGCGCCGGATTTGCTCGAGCGAGCGGTCGTAGCGGCCCTGGGGGCGCACGAGGCGGTAGAGGCTGCCCACGGTTTCCATGTTGTGCGAGATGACTTCCTGCCCGCCGCTGCACATCGTGTCGAGCGCGTCCCAGTTGGCCTTCACGTCGGGGATGAGCGTTTCGATGGTCGTGCCCGGCGACAGCTCCTTGGTGAACACCACCGTGTCGCGCCACACGGCCGCGCCCCGGTCTTTGAGTTCGTCGCGGTTCACGCTCGTAATCACGGCGTGTTTGACCTTCATCAGGGCGATGGCTTCGGCCACGCGGCGCGGCTCGTCGAGGTCGAGTTCGGTGGGGCGGCCGGTGGCCACGGCGCAAAACGAGCACGAGCGGGTGCAAATGTTGCCCAGAATCATGAACGTGGCCGTGCCCGCGCCCCAGCACTCGCCCATGTTGGGGCAGTTGCCGCTCTCGCAGATGGTGTGCAGCTTGTGCTCGTCCACGAGGCGGCGCACGGCGGCGTATTCTTCGCCCACGGGCAGCTTCACGCGCAGCCAGTCGGGCTTGCGGGGTTTGTCATTTATCATTTAATATTTAACATTTAACAGCCTCTGCTCGCGGCAAAAGCTTGTTGTTGAACTCGTTTGCCTAACCTTAAACTCAAACTTAATGACCTTACTATAGCATAATTATTTTGTTAAATGTTAAATGTTAAATGTTAAATGTTAAATGTTAAATGTTAAATGTTAAATGTTAAATGCTATGACCGATACCCAATATACACCGTGATGTACACCGACGGGAAAAACTGTCGGTTGAGGTCGTCGGTGGGGCTGCCCAGGGGCGGCACCAGGGTTTTGAGGCGGCGGACGTACGCTTCGAGCAAAAAGCCGGCTTCGAGGCCCGCCACGGCATCGCGGTAGCGGCCGTACTCGAAGCTGAGGGCTCCGCGCAGGTGGGCACCCGGCACGATTTGGGTGCCGCCAATGCCGGAAAAGAGCGGGGCGCGGTCAAAAATAAAATCGACTTTGTGCTTGTTGGGGTCGAACTGTTCGTCGCGGACATCATCGGTGTTGGCGAAGCGGCCGGTAGCGGCGGCGGTGTAGTCGTAGCTGATGTAGTAGGGCACCAGCAGCCCCAGCGAGGGGCCGCCGCTGAGCAGCGCATTTACCTGAACGCCAGCGTCGGGGGCCTTGCGAAACAGCACCCGTTGCACCCCGTAGGACGGCCGCAGGGCCAGGGCGTAGTTGTTTTTGTTCTGAATGAAGCTGCCGCCGGTGTTCGGGTTTACGCGCTGTTCCTCCTTCGCCACATTTTTGAGGGCCACGCCCTCCAGGCTCCAAAAACGCAGCCAGCGCCCGCCGTCGAGCACCCGCGACGAGCGCAGCATCGCGCCGCCCAGCAGCCCGCCCTGGGTGTTGAAGTTGGCCCCGAACACAATTTCCTTGCTGTACGACTGCTCGTCGGAGGGCGCTTCGGGCAGCGCCGCCGGGTTGCGGGGAGCGCCCGCCTGGCCGTGGGCCGCGCCCGCCAGCAGTAGCCCGGCCAGCAACCCGAGGCCCTGGGCCAGTTTATTTATCCGCACAGCCGTAAGTGTCATGTTTTGAAGATGCATAGCGCCCGCAACGCGGGCAATTGGGGCCGGGGTTCCGCCGTGGGCCGCACCGGGGCCTAACCGCCGGGCCGCTGCATTGGTTACCTTAGCCGCTGGTGCCACTTGTTTCACCCTTCAAAGATACCGCCCCGTGCCCACTGCCTCCCGCCCCGCAACCGCCACTGCCCGCTACCTGGGCCAGCTCCGCACCGAAGCCACGCACGTGGCCTCGGGCAGCGTCATCCAGACCGACGCGCCCCTCGACAACCACGGCCGGGGCGAAGCCTTCTCGCCCACCGACCTCACCTGCCTCTCGCTCGGGGCCTGCATCCTCACCACGCTCGCCATCGTGGCCGAGCGCCGGGCCGTGGATTTGAGCGCCGCCACCTTCGCCGTCACCAAGCACATGAGCACCGAGGCCCCGCGCCGCATCGCCGCCATCGACGTGGCCCTGGCGCTGCCCGCCGCCCTCGATGCCACCGAGCGCGGCATCCTCGAACGCGCCGCCCATACCTGCCCCGTGGCGCTGAGCCTGCACCCTGAAGTGGCGCAAAACCTGACGTTTGAGTACCGGTAAGCAGGGTGTACCACCAAGCACAGCCCGGTGGTACATCAACGCAGCTTCACCGAGATAACCGCCCCGGTGCCGGGCACCGCAAAACGGGCGGCCGTGAACGAAGGCGGGAAAAACATCATGCCCCGCGCATCGTTCGAAAACCCAAGCCGCTCGGTGGGGATGCCCAGAAAGTTGGTGTCGAGGCGGCCGTTGTCGTTTTCGTCGTGAAACACGGCCAACGCGTAGCTGCCGGGCGGCAGGCCATCGAAGCTGAAGGCGCAGGTGGCCGCGCCGACCGGCACCCGTAGCGTCCGCACGGCGCGGTTTGATTGGCGCGGAAAGCCTTCGGCGCTGGCAAACAGGGCCAGGTAGCAGGTGCCACGCCCGCCGCGCAGGTTGGTGAGCTGGCCCCGTAGGGTAACGGGCGGGGGCGGCGCGGCCCCGGCAAACGCCGCCGGGGCCAGCAGCTCCGCCAATGCCAGCCAAAGCACGAGGCGCACGGGCAGGTTTTGATGCTTCAAGAAGGGCACAGTTACCGCACGGCCGCTTTGGCCTCAGCCAGCCGGATGCCCAGGTGCGAGGCGTGGTAGCGCACGGCCCCGCCCTGAATAAGAAGTAACTGCGGCGACTCGTGCTCGATGCCGAAGTCGGTGGCAAGCTGGGCCGAGAGTGGCCGGAATTGCAGCAAATCGAGGTAGTAGAGCGGGTAGTCGGTGAGGCCGCTGGCGGCCCACTGCCGCTCGATTTTGCCCTTGGCCGCCGCACTGATGGAGCACGTCGTGCTGTGCTTGAACACCAGCACCGGGTGCTGGTGCGATTGTTCGGTGAGGGCCGCAATTTCGGCGGCCGTGGTGAGAGGAGTCCACATAATCAAGGAGTGAGTGAGCGAATGGGTGAATGAGCGAATGGGACAGGGTTCAGTGGTCGGGCGAAGCCCTTCGGGCAATTCGTCCGACGAGTGCGGTTTGAACGACTCGCGGGTGGGCCGTTTTAGGGCAGCCTACGCGCACTCGTCGGACGAAGCCCTGCGGGCGATTCGTCCGACGAGTGTTCTGGGCCCCTCTTTATTCTTTGGGATTGGTTTTTTTGCGGCGCAGGCCCCAGAGGTTGCGGTCGGTTTCGCTGGGCGAGTGGCCTTTTTTGTAGTAGTAGGCGTCGGCACCTTCGGGGCGGGGCTGGTCGCCTTCGCCGCGCTTGAGGTGGGGGCGGTCGAGGTGGGTGTCGTGGTAGGGCAGGTCGGTGCTGCGCTGGCTTTGGCGCTGGGCGCGGCGGGTATCGGCGCGGACGTGCGCCGGTTTGGCGGGCCGAATCTGGGCCTGCACGGCGGCCATTGGCCCGAGCAGCAGCAGCAGCAGCAGCAGCAGCAGCGCCAGCAGGCCGGCCACTGCGCCCCGGCTACTTATCCGGCGTGGGCTCGGCATCGGCCGGGACAGCATCGGCCGGGGGGCCGTCGGCCGGGGCGGCTTTGGGTTGGGGCTTGTGCTTGTAATCGGGCTTGCCATGGAGCTTGTATTTGAAGAAGTTCTTGACGGCCCGCACCGGGTGAAACCCGTTGCCGGCCGGCTTGTGGTAACGCCGCCGCAGGAGCTTGGGTTTTTTCAGCAGCTCGTGGTCGTCGTAGAGCGCCCCGTGTTTGTGGGCTTTGGGCTCGGCGGGGCTGGTGGGGTCGTCGGTGGCTGCGGCCGGCTTGTCGGCCGGGGCCGCATCGGCGGCGGTGGCTTCGGGTGCCGCGTCGGGGTCGGCCGATTTGGGTTTTTTGACCTTCGCCGCTTTGTCGCGGTTCTTTTTGGCCAGGCCCTTGGCCTTCATCTGGCGCTTGAGTTCGGGCGAGAGCGGCGGCGTGGGCAGCCGGTACGGATGGAAAATACTGTCGTACACGCTGCACCCCGAAAGGGCCACGAGGAGCGCAAGCAGCAGGAAAAGCGGTTTCATCGGGGGCTAATAATTCTGCAAGGCGGCCACTTGTTCGCGCAGGCGCTGCTTGGGCAAAAACGACTCCTCCAGCGGCGGGGCAAACGGGATGGCCGTGTCGAGCGAGGCCACCCGGCGCACCGGCGCGTCGAGGTGCTGAAAGCAGTGCTCGCCAATCCAGGCCGCAATTTCGCCGCCGATGCCGCCGGTCAGCGTGTCTTCGTGCAGCACGAGGACGCGGCCGGTCTTCCGCACCGTGGCCCGCACGGCGGCTTCGTCCCAGGGCAGCAGGGTGCGCAGGTCGAGGATGTCGGCCGACACTTTTAGCTCGTCGCAGACCTGCGTGGCCCAGTGTACGCCCATGCCGTAGGTGA
>JANYFQ010000445.1 GCA_025362615.1 Hymenobacter sp.
GGCCAGCCAGCGACGAGTACAGGCCCTGGCTGATGGCTTCCTTGCCGAGCGAGGGGCCTACCACGGCTTCTTCCACGATGCGGGTGGGGGCGGGCAGTTTGCCGGCCTTGAGCACCTGGGCCAAATCCTGGGCTTCCTCGATGCTGAAGCTGCCGCTGATGCTGGTGTTGCCGCCCGAAATTTCGGACTGCACCACGGGGTCAGAGTACACGTAGTCGTCGAGGACGATGGCGACCTGCTTGCCGATGTTGGCGGCGGTCATTTTCTGCCACTTACGCGCCCCGCTGGGGTTCATGCCGACGCTTACTTCGGGCCGGCCGCCCTGGTCGTAGTCCTGGCGGGCATCGCTCACGACTTCGCCGCTCAGGGGCGCGGCCATGTTGTTGAGGCGGTCTTTCTTGACCGGAATCAGGCGCAGGTAGTCCTGCTTTTCGATGGTGACGGGCTTGGCGGCCCACAGCAGGCTCAGGTTGGGCGGCAGGGTGGCGCGGGCTTCTTCGGAGCGCAGGATGGTGTTCATGCGCGAGGTGTCGCGCACGTTCACGCCCAGCGAGCCGGGCATGGTGAAGAGGCGGGCGAGGGCCCCGCCTTTGTTGGCCGTGGCCGAGTCGGCGGCCGACTTGCCATCCTTGCCTTTTTTAGCGAGCTGGGCGGCCAGCGAAGTGGTGTCGCCAGCGGCAGCGGCGGCGGCGGTAGCAGCGGTGTCGGCCGGGGCCGAAACGCCGGTTTTAGCATCGGCAGTGGCTTTTTCTTTGGCGGCCAGCACTTGGTCGAGTTGCACGAGGTAGGGGCCGATTTCGTTTTGGCCCCACACTTCCCAGAACTCCAGCTTGGCCTGGCCCGAGAGGAGCTTGCGGACGCGCTCGGGGTTATCGACGCCCGGCAGCTCGATTTGCAGGCGGCCGGTGCCTTTCACGCGCTGGATGCTGGGCTGGTTCACGCCGAACTTATCGACGCGGGTGCGCAGGATGTTGAACGAGCGGTCGATGGCATCTTCTTCTTCCTTGTCGATGGCGGCAATCACCTTGTCGTTGGAGGAGTTGATGTCGATGTTGCGGCTCTTGTTGGTGGTGTTGGCGAAAATGCGGGCCAGCTTCTGGCCGGGGGCTACCTCGTTGTAGGCCGTGGCAAACAGGCTGGTGAAGGGCGTGTTGGCGTTGGTGCGCTGGCGTTCTTCGGCCAGGGCCAGGGCTTTGTTGAAGCCGGCATCCTTGCTGTTGCCGCTCATGGCCCGCACAATTTCGACCGGCGACACTTCGAGCGTGACGTGCATTCCGCCTTTCAAGTCGAGGCCCAGGCCGAGTTCGCTCTGGCGCACGTCGCGGTAGGTGTAAGGCCCGAAAACCGGTGCCCGCCACACCGAATCGAGGTAGTGCTGGCGCTTGGTTTCGTTGATTTTGCCGCCCGCCGTAGCGTAGGCCACGGCCTTGTCCTGCACCCCACGCGAAACGTAGGTGAAGAAGAGAAAATACGCGCACAGGGCCGAAACGACCAGCGTAAGCGCGATGATGAGACCTTTGTTTTTCATTGGGTAACTGAGTAGTAAAACGGTTTTTAAAAGGAGGGGCAGTGGTCAGACGACTCTTTCGGTCGTCCGACCACTTCGTTGCACGGCTTTTTACAGGGCAGGCGGATTGAAGGAGGGGCAGTGGTCAGACGACTTTTTCAGTCGTCCGACCACTGCGTTGCACGGCTTTTTACAGGGCAGGCGGATTGACCGGCCGCTCGCAGGTTGCGACGCAAAAGGGGGCGATGACTTTTTCGGTCGTCGGGCCATCCGTTGGGCTGCGGCAGGCGCGAGACGGCAAACGAAGTGGTCGGACGACTGAAAAAGTCGTCTGACCACGGCTACGGGGCTTGCGGCGAGAGCGCCCCCACCAGCAGCCGCGCCCGAAACACCGCCGCCGCCGACACGCCCGCCCGCACCGGCAGCACGGCCAGCGCCCGCCGCAACGCCGCCCAGGGCGCAACGGAATACCCCGCCAGCAGCGGCAGCCAGGCCACCGGCAGCGGGGCCACGAAGTGCGCGAGCGCGGCCGTGGCCTCCAGCGTCACCTTCTGCTTGACCACCGTGGCGCGGGGCGCGGCGGCCAGCCGGGCCTTGCCGGCGGGTGCGGCGGGCAGCCGCCACACGCTCACGGCCCGTTGGTTGAGGCCCAGCACCAGCAGCACGGCCACCAGCAGGGCGGCGGCACGAAAAGCACTGAAAACGGGGCGCAGCAATTGAAGCATGGGACGGGCAGGGGTGCAAATATAAGCCTTCGGCCCCACCAACCGGCCCTGTTCGGCTCTTTCGCCTTGCGCTTGCGTTGGACGACGGAGCCGCCCGGCACCCGCTGAATTTGCAGCACCGGGCGCTCGGCCAGCGTTTTGCCAGGGCCGCGTGGGGCTGTTTCGCCATTTTTTTCGGATGGTAGCGCCCGCCACGGGCGCGGCGGTGGTCTGCACGGGCAGGCGTTGGGCAAGATTTTGGCAGTGGCTGACCGGCTGACCGGACGGCGCAGGGGCCAACCCCGCGTTGGCACAAGGCGGCCAGGCAGGTGCGCGTTGTTGCCCAGCCTGCCGCCGCAAAAACCCGCCCCGCCAGCGCAAAAAGCCGGTTCGCCACCGCGAAAAGGTAACTTGCCAACGGTGCCCGCCAACTTGCCAGTGCGAAAAAGCAACCTGCCACCGCGAACAAGCAGCTTGCCAGCGGTGCCCGCGCCCCTGCCAGCGCGAAAAGGTAACTGGCCTGTGCGAAAAGCCAACTCGCCCGTGGTGCCCGCGCCCCGCCAGCGGTGCCTGGCCGCCAAAGTGCCGAAAGTTTTGTACTATTGCCGGCCGTCTGGCTCTTCACCCCTCTTTTTCTCAACCACATGGACGACCGCCGCGATTTACAGTACGCCATGACCACGGTGCTGGTCAAGTTCATCGCCGACCACCTGCCGGCCGTCAAGGCCAGCGCCGTGGCCGAGACCGAAGCCGCCGACGTGCAAGCTGCCTACAACGCCCTGCGGCTCCGCGTGGGCACGGCCCCGCTCAGCACGCTGCTCAACACCAAAACCGCCAAAGAGGCCCGCCGGGTGCTGCTCAAGCTGCTGCCCGTGGTGCAGGGGCCGCTGCGGAGCCTGGCCACCAAAGCCCGGAACGCCGACCTGCTGGCCCGCGCCACCCTCAGCAGCCGGCAGCTGCGGGCCATGAAGCCCGAGGAGCTGCGCGACGTGAGCGCCGCCCTTTTCGACGCCGCCGATGCCCAACTGCCCGCCCTGGCCAACTACGCCCTCACGGCCCCCGTGCTGGCCCAGCTGCGGGCCAGGCAGCAGGAGTTTGCCGGCACCGTGCGCACCACCGGCGGCCTGATTGACCAGCGCAGCACGGCCAACCAAACGGTGGACGACCTCCTCACCGCCCTCATGCAGCAAGTGTACGAGCTGGACAAGCCGATGGAAGTGTTCCGGTTTTTGAACGAGGAGCTCTACACCGGCTACAAAAAGGCCCGCCGCGTGGGCGGGCGCAGCGGCAGCCCGGCCCCGGCCACCACCCCGCCAACTGCCCCGGCCTAGCGCTACGCCGCGCCGGCCACGACCACGGCCCCGGTTGCCCTTGCGGCGGCCGGGGCCGTGCTGGTTGTGGCCGTTTGGGTGCCCGGCGCGGGCAACGCCGGGCAACGAGCCGGCGCGGCTTCATGTGGCCCTCATGCCCTGGGGCGGTGCTTTGTGGCTTCAACCCGAACAGCGGCGGGCTGTGCGGGCCGCCAACGGCCGGAGCCGGCACCCCCAAAAATTCCATGAAAAAACTCGCCGTACTTGCCTTGTTGGGCCTGGGTGCCGCCGCTGGCACCGGTTGCTCGGAGGCCAAAAAACAGAAGGAAGAGCAAATCAAGCTCGTGGCCACCAGCCCACTCCGCCAGGATACCACCGTCGCCAAATCCTACGTGGCGCAGATTCACGCCATTCAGCACATCGACATCCGGGCGCTGGAAAAGGGCTATCTGGAAAAAACCTTCGTGGACGAAGGGCAGCACGTACGGCAAGGGCAAACCATGTTTCAGATTAAGCCCCTGATTTACCAAGCCGAGCTGCAAAAGGCCCAGGCCGAAGCCAATTACGTGGACATCGAATACCAGAACACCAAGCAACTGGCCGATAAAAACGTGGTGTCCAAGAGCGAGCTGGCGCTGGCCAAAGCCAAAGTTGGCAAGGCCCGGGCCGAGGTCGCGCTCAACGAAGCGCACTTGCAATTCACGACCATCAAGGCCCCGTTCAGCGGCATCATGGACCACCTGCGGGTGCGGCTGGGCAGCCTGGTGGACGAGGGCGACCTGCTCACGACCTTGTCGGACAACAGCCAGATGTGGGTTTATTACAACGTGCCCGAGGCCGAGTACCTCGCCTACGAAGCGCACCTCAAGGCCACCGACAAGCCCGCGCAGGTGCGCCTGCTGATGGCCAACAACGAGGTATTTGACCAGCCCGGCGTGGTGAAAACCATCGAAGCCGATTTCAACAACGAAACCGGCAACATTGCCTTCCGGGCCACCTTCCCGAACCCGCACGGGCTGCTCCGCAACGGCGAAACCGGCAGCGTGATGATGACGGTACCGCTGCGCAACGCCCTCATCATCCCCCAAAAAGCCACCTTTGAGGTGCTGGAAAAGAAGTACGTTTTCGTGGTCGATAAAAACAACGTCGTGCATCAGCGCGAAATCGGCATCGCCTCCGAAATGCCCGATTTGTACGTCATCAAGTCCGGCATCACGGCCACCGACCGGATTTTGCTCGAGGGCCTGCGCAAAGTGCAGGACGGCGACAAGGTGCGCTACGAGTACAAAGCCCCGAAGAGCGTGCTGGCGAATTTGAAAGTGGTGAGCGAGTAAGGGGGCAGTGG
>JANYFQ010000447.1 GCA_025362615.1 Hymenobacter sp.
GTGGCCCGTTTTGGCGCGGGCCTCCAGGCCCGTGCCGCTTACCTGGGGGCCGCTGGCCCCCAATCGTTGAACGACTCGCGTTGAACGACGCACGGTGAACGACCACGGGAGCGCAACGATTTCGGCCTGGGGGTGCGGGCCAGCGGCCCGCGAGTAACCGGCACGGGCCAGGAGGCCCGCGCCAACCGCGCCAACCGCGCATCCGCGGTTCAGGCGTGCCGCAAAATAAACTCCGCCTCGATGCCGAGTTTGAGGTGCAGGCGGCGGGCCAGGTCCAGGTTCACGGCCCGCTTGCCGTTGAGCACCTCGCTCAGGCGGGTGCCCGTGATGCCGAGCAGGGCCGCCAGCTCCTGCTTTTGCAGGCGGTGCTCGTACAAGTACCGTTCGATGCGGTAGATGAGCGAATCGGGCGGCACGGGCGCGTGGCCGTTCTCGTTCTCGTAAGTGTCGAGGGCGGCTCCCAACGCTTCCATTTCAGTAAAATCGCGGGGGTTGGCGGTCAGCAACGACTCCAGGCGGACCATGCCAGCCTGGTATTGGGTTTCAGTTTGAATAATCATCCTACTGGGCTTGAGAAAGGTAAGCAAAGAAAATGTTGCCTGTCAGCTTAAATGACCGAAGCATCGAAAATGCGGTCGTATTCGGCGTGGGTGCCAATGAAACGGACGAAAATCTGACCGTTGAAATTGTCGCCGTTTGCAAAAACGATTTGCACGATGAGGCGGTAGCGGTTTCGCAACAAATTAAAAATCCACCGTTCGTTGCCGACATAACGAGCGCCGGGGTCATAGGCTTTTACGTCGGCTGCGGTGTGCCAGTCGGCACGTTGCATATCGTCGTACAAAACCATTACTTCGGTGGCTACATCGGGATGTTGCAGCGCGTATTTTCGTAGCGTGGCTTTGGTAAGGACCCTCATTGCGAATGATTTTAGCTGCTGATATTACGCGGGCTGTTTCTTGTTTCTCGTTTCTTGTTGGTGGTTTCTGGGCGGTTTTTGAGTCACTAGCGCAACAAGCAACGAGAAACAAGCAACGAGAAACAACCTGAAACACAAAACGCTCGAATTGCCCGCGTAACAGCAGTTAGCTGCTTGTCCACCACTTTATCGCTTGGTGCGCCAAAGGTAAACTCAAGTTTTCCGCAAATCGAAAATCAACTTACCAAAATCGAAAACTACCGGTACCCCGCCGCCTGCAACGCAAACAACTCGGCATACCGCCCGCCCCGGCCCAGCAAGTCCTCGTGCGAACCTACTTCCACGAACTGCCCGTTTTCGATGACCAGGATGCGGTCGGCCATGCGGACGGTGCTGAAGCGGTGGGAGATAAGGACGGCCGTTTTGCCCCGCGTAAGTTCGGCAAAGCGCTGGAATACTTCGTGTTCGGCGCGGGCATCAAGGGCGGCGGTCGGCTCGTCGAGGATGAGGAGTTGGGCATCGCGCATATAGGCGCGGCCCAGGGCTATTTTCTGCCACTCGCCGCCGCTCAGGTCCACGCCGCCGGCAAAGCGGCGGCCAATCATCTGGTCGTAGCCGCCGGGCAGCTTGGCGATGACGGCATCGGCCAGGCTTTGGGCGGCGGCGGTTTCGATGCGGGGCCGGTTGTCGCGCTCTTCGATGCGGCCCACGGCCAGGTTTTGGCCCGCCGGGAGCTGGAAGCGCACAAAATCCTGGAAGATGACCCCGATTTCCTGGCGCAGCTCGGCGGGGTCGTATTCGCGCAGGTCGTGCCCGTCGAGCAGGATGCGGCCCTCGGTGGGGTCGTAGAGCCGGGCCAGGAGCTTGACGAGCGTCGTTTTACCGGCCCCGTTTTCGCCCACCAGGGCCAGCTTCTCGCCCGCTTGCAGCACGAACGAGAGGTGGCGAATGGCCCATTTCGCGCTGCTTTTGTACTGAAACCCGACATCCTCAAATTCAAACCCCAGCACAATGGGCCGCGGAAACGGCCGCACCCCGGCCGCCGCCGTGCCCGGCGCGGGCCGCACGATGCGGGGCCGCAGGGCAAAAAAATCGAAGAAATCCTGCAAGTACAGCGCCCCGTCGGCCACCGAGCTGAAGCGGCTCAGGATGCCTTCGAGCAGCGCCCGCAGCCGGGCAAACGAGCCGGCCAGAAACGTGAGCTGCCCCAACGAAATTTGCCCCGCCACGGTGCGGGCGATGATATAAACATAGGCCCCGTAGTAGCCCGCCGCGCCCACGGCCGCGAAAAGCGTGCCCCAGCCGGCGCGGCGCAGCACGAGGGTTTTGTTCTGCCGGTAAAAATCGTCGGACAGCTCCCGAAACCGGCCGATGAGGAAATCGGAAAGCCCAAAAATCTTCACTTCTTTGGCCGTTTCGTCGGAGGCGCCGGTTTGGCGCAGGTAGTCCAGCTCGCGGCGTTCGGGGGTCCAGGAGTGCGAGAGCGAGTAGCTGCGCTCATTAAAGTGCGACTCGCCCAGAAACGCGGGCACCACGGCCAGCAGCAGCAGCCCCAGCAGCCAAGGCTGGAAGGCCACCAGCCCCCCGGCCAGCAGCACGAGCGTCACGCTGTCCTGGCCCTGGGCCAGTACCTGGCTCATGAGCACGGTGCGCGAGAGCGTTTGGCGGCGGGCACGTTCGAGCTTGTCGTAAAACTGGCTGTCCTCGAACTGGTCCAAATCCAGCGCCGCCGCGTGGGCCATGAGGCGAACGGACGACTGGTTGGCAAACAAGTCGCCGAGCAGCGAATCGAGCAGGGCCACGCCGCGCCCCAGGGCATCGGCCAGCAGCACGAGGCCAAACTCCAGGGCCACGAGCGCGAGCACGGGCGCAAGGTCGCGGCCCGTGGCCGGTTGCTTGGTCAGCAGTACGATGCTGTCGATGATGAGTTTGCCCACGTAGAGCGTGGCCAGCGGCCCGCCCGCCCGCAGCAGCCGCAGCGCCATGTTGGCCAGCGCCAGCGCCGGGCTGGTGCGCCAGATGAGTTTGAGGAAAGCCGGCAGGTTTTTGAGCGCCGACACGCGCTCGCGCACACTCACGGCGGGTTTGTCGGGGTTGGTGGGCCGCTTGGCGGAGATGGATTTTAGGAAGTCGAGCATCGGCCCGGCCGGGGCAAGGTTGGGGCCGGAGGGAGCGGGACGGCCGTTTTGGCAGGGCCAGCCAGGGGCGTATCTTTGTTGAAAACTAAGGCTTCGCTTCAATCTGCTCCCTCATGGCTACCATTACTTCGTTTTCCCAACTCGACCCCAACGGCCGCTACACCTACGCCGATTATCTGACGTGGAAGTTTGACGAGTTCGTGGAACTGATAAAGGGCCGGGTACTGCGGCCAATGGCCGGGGCCGGGCGACGGCACCAAAGCCTAGCGAAACGCTTGAGCTACGCGGTCGAAACGCAACTGCGAAACGGCCCGTGCGAAATGTATTTTGCTCCGTTCGACGTGCGCCTGACCCGCAACGCGGGCGCGGGCGATGCCCAGGTGATGACCGTGGTGCAACCCGATATTTTCGTGGTCTGCGACCCCGCCAAGCTCGACGAGCGCGGCTGCGTCGGCGCGCCCGACTGGATAATTGAAATCGTGTCGCCCCGCAACCTCAAGCACGACGTGCGGACCAAATACGACCTCTACGAGGAGAACGGAGTGCGCGAATATTGGATAGTTTTCCCCGGCGAGAAAATTGTGCTGGCTCACTTGTTGGACGAAAACGGCCGCTATCAGGTGACGGGCGAGTATGTCGAACCCGGCCCCATGCCCGTGGCCGCCGTGCCCGGCCTGGCCGTGGAGTGGGCCGAGGTGTTCGACGGGTTGGTATAGTGTGATGGCACCAATCAGGGGCTTGGTGCTACTGCCCGTACCTTTGTCCCCCATGCCCCACGCCGACATTTGCATCCTGGGGGCCGGCCCCGGCGGGGCCACGGCCGCCCTGCACCTAGCCCGCGCCGGCCACGCCTGCCTGCTGCTCGACCGCGCTACTTTCCCGCGCGACAAGGTGTGCGGCGACGCGCTGAGCGGCAAGGTCCTGAGCGAGTTGAAGCGCATTGACGAAAGCCTGCCCGGCAAGCTCGCCGCCGCGCCCGTGCAGGTGCCAAGCTGGGGCATCGACTTTTACGCCCCCAACGGCCGCCGCCTGGCCATTCCCTTCAAGCCGCGCTTCGACAAAACCCGCGACCGCGCCGCCGGGCACGTTGCCAAACGCTTGGATTTCGACAACTTACTGGTGGAGGAAGTGCGCCAACAGCCGCTCATCACCTTCCACGAAAACGCCGACGTGGCCCACACCGAGCGCACCGCCACCGGCTGGGCACTCCGCACCAAAACCGGCGAAACCCTGGCCACCTGCCGCCTGCTGCTGGTGGCCAACGGGGCGCAGTCGGCCTTTGCGCGGCAGGTGGCCGGCCACGCCCTGGAGCCCAACCACCACTGCGCCGGCCTGCGGGCGTACTACCGCAACGTGCAGGGCATGAGCGCCGACAACTTCATCGAGCTGCACTTTATCAAAGAGTTTTTGCCCGGCTACCTCTGGGTTTTCCCGCTGCCCGACGGGCAAGCCAACGTGGGCGTGGGAATGCTGTCGCAGACGGTAGCCGCCAAAAAAATCAACCTCCGCCAGCGGCTCGACGAGATGCTGGCCACCCACCCGGCCCTGGCCCCGCGCTTCGCCGGGGCCGAGCGACTGGGGCCGGTGCGCGGCTTTGGGTTGCCGCTGGGCAGCAAGCGCCGGGCACTGTCCGGCCCTGGCTACCTGCTCCTCGGCGATGCTGGTTCGCTGATTGACCCGTTCTCGGGCGAGGGCATTTCGCACGCCATGGTGAGCGGCCGGCACGCGGCCCACTGGGCACTTGAGGCACTGCAAGCCAACGATTTCAGCCCCGAATTCCTCAAAAGCTACGACCGCGCCGTGTACAACCGCCTGGGCCAGGAGCTGCGCCTGAGCCGCGTGATGCAGCGGCTGCTCAACTTCCCCAGCCTGTTCAATTTCATCGCCAACCGCGCCATCGGCAACCCCACGCTGGCCGAAACGCTGTCGATGATGTTCCTGGATTTGGACCTGCGCGAGCGCCTGCGGCGGCCAAGCTTTTACTTCCGGCTGCTGTTTGGCGGCGGCAAGGGGCGGTAGGTCAGTAGCCTACCGCCGCCGGGCGGCTGGCTTGGCGGCCGGTTTGCCGGCCGGCTTTTTTTCCGCCACCGGCGTGGGCTGCCCGTCGTTGCCCACGTAGCGGCGCAGGCTTTTGGCGGCGTCGGGGTTGAGCTTGGCCGCGTACTCAAGGTCGTGCCGGGCCTCCTTCAGGCGGTCGAACGAGGCGTAGCTGATGCCCCGGTACTCCCAGGCATCGGCGAAGGTCGAGTCGAGCTTGATGGCGCGGGTAAAGTCGCCCACGGCGGGCTTGTACTGGTACATCTGCATCCGCGCCACGCCGCGCCCAAACAACGATTCCTTGTCTTCGGGCCGGTACTTGATGGCGGCGCTGAAATCGGTCGAAGCCGCTTTATACTGCTTCATCATCATGCGGTTAACGCCCCGGTTGTAGTACGCATCGGGGTTGTTGCGGGCATATTTGATGGCTTGGGCGTAGAGCGGCAGGGCCTCTTGGTAGTTTTTGAGGTAGCTGTTGGCCTTCGCTTTTTGCAGCAGCGCCTGCGGGCTTTTGGGGTTTAGCTTGAGGCTCTGGTCGGCCGTTGCCAGCATCAGCTTGTAGTCGGCGTTGGTCATTTTTTTCTCCTTCGTGCGGGCTTCCGACGCTTCGCGGGCCGAGGGCGCAGTGGGGTCGGGGCGGTCGGCAACAAGTGCCGCTTCTACGGCCTTTGCATCGGCCACTACGGCCGGGGCCGTGCCGGTAGCCGTGGCCGCAGTGGCCGGCGTGGCGGCCGAAGCCACCGTGGCGGCCGGAGCCGTGGCGTCGGGGGCGGAGGCCATGGCCCCGACCGAATCGGGCCGGGCCGGCGAAATGGACGTGACGCGGCTGGCGGTGGGGCGCTCGGTTTCGGTGGTGGTGGCGCAACCGGCCAGCAGCGCAGCTCCGCAAACAGTAACAAGCAGAAAACGGGTGTTCATCAGAATTATGGGTTGAGCTGAGAGCGCCACAGGGGCAGGTCAGCCGGCTTATACGCAAGCGGCAGCATTAAGGCGAACAAAGGGTGGCCGGCCGGGGGCGGATGCATTGCCCAAGCGGCTTCGCCGCAGCCGGTGAACCCTGGCCCGTGCGCCCCACCGCCCCGTTTCGTATCTTTGCAACCGGGCATTTTCGCCCATTCTTCCGTAAAAAATTTATGGCATTGACATTTGATTTGGTCGTTGTGGGCAGCGGCCCCGGCGGGTACGTGGCGGCCATTCGGGCCTCGCAGCTGGGCCTGAAAGTGGGCGTAATTGAGCGCGAAAGCCTCGGCGGCATCTGCCTCAACTGGGGCTGCATCCCGACCAAAGCCCTCCTCAAATCGGCCCAGGTGTACGAATACCTGCACCACGCCCAGGACTACGGCCTCAAGGCCGACAACATTGGCTTCGACTTTGGGGCCGTGGTGAAACGCAGCCGGGGCGTGGCCGAGGGTATGAGCAAGGGCATCACGTTCTTGTTCAAAAAGAATAAGATTGAAACCGTAGCCGGCACCGGCAAGCTGCTGGCCCCCGGCAAGGTGCAGGTAACAAAAGCCGACGGCAGCACCGAAATCGTGGAAGCCAAAAGCGTCATCCTCGCCACCGGCACCCGCGCCCGCCAACTGCCCAACCTGCCGATTGACGACGTGAAAATCATCGGCTACCGCAAAGCCATGACCCTGGAGCAGTTGCCCAAGCGGCTGGTTGTGGTCGGCTCGGGAGCCATTGGGGTTGAGTTTGCGTATTTCTACCGCACGATGGGCACCGAAGTCACCATCGTCGAATACCTGCCCCGCATTGTGCCGGTGGAGGACGAAGAAATTTCGCGGCAGATGGAGAAATCTTACCGCAAAATTGGCATCAACGTCCTCACCAGCGCCGAAGTAACCGGCGTGGACACCAGCGGCCCCGGCTGCCAGGTGACGGTGAAAACCGCCAAAGGCGAGCAAAAAATTGCCTGCGACCTCGTGCTCAGCGCCGTGGGGGTGCAAACCAACCTCGAAAACATCGGCCTCGAAGAACTGGGCATCAAAACCGAAAAAGGCCGCGTACTGGTCGATGATTTTTATCAGACCAACGTGCCGGGCGTGTACGCCATCGGCGACATCACGCCCGGCCCGGCGCTGGCCCACGTCGCGTCGGCCGAAGGCATTATCTGCGTCGAGAAAATAGCCGGCCATCACCCCGAACCGCTTAACTACCAGAATGTGCCGGGCTGCACCTACGCCTCGCCCGAAATTGCCAGCGTCGGCTACACCGAGGCCGAGGCCAAGGCCAAAGGCTACGATATTCTGGTCGGCAAATTCCCCTTCTCAGCATCGGGCAAGGCCAGCGCCGCCGGCGCGAAGGACGGTTTCGTGAAGGTCATTTTCGACAAAAAGTACGGCGAGTGGCTAGGTGCCCACATGATTGGGGCCAACGTGACGGAGCTGATTGCCGAAGTTGTGGTGGCCCGCAAGCTCGAAACCACGGGCCACGAAATCATCACCTCCATCCACCCGCACCCCACCATGAGCGAGGCCGTCATGGAAGCCACGGCGGCGGCTTACGGCGAGGTTATTCACCTATAAAACGAGTACCCCCAAGCTCTGCTTGGGGGTACTCGTTGCTTTGCGCTAAAAACACTTATGAAAGCCTTACTCACCACTTGCTGTTTCCGGCTGTTACTGCTTGTTGCCTCTCTCTTCCTGGCTTCGGCCTGTAAAAAAGAAGAAACCAAGTCCGACGAAGAAATCATCCAAAATTACCTCCGCGACAATGGCATTACCACGGCGCAGCGGCAGCCTTCGGGGCTTTATTTCGTGCCCGTGGCGGCCAACCCGGCCGGTTTGCGGGCGGTGGCAACCAACACGGTGTCGGTGCTTTACACCGGCCGGTTGATGGACGGCACGGTGTTCGATGCTTCCTCTAAGCAAGGCAATGTGCCCATCAGTTTCGTGCTGGGCCGTAGCGAAGTCATTCAGGGCTGGGACGAGGGCATTGCGCTCATGCGGAAGGGCGAAAAGGCCACGCTGCTCATCCCATCGGCGCTGGCCTACGGCAGCCGGGGGCAGGGTCCCATCCCCGCCAACGCGGTGTTGCGCTTCGACGTGGAGCTGACGGACGTGCGCTAGATGGGTGCAAACGAGCAACCGCGTAAAAGCAAAAAGCCCCAAACCGTATGGTTTGGGGCTTTTAGTTAGGTTTTCCACCTGAATTGGTGGCTCCGCTGGGATTCGAACCCAGGACCCGTACATTAAAAGTGTACTGCTCTACCAGCTGAGCTACAGAACCGTTATTTGCACTTCCAAAGAGCGTTACCCTTTTTTGTGGGCACAAAAGTACGACACCATTTCGCAGCAAACAACCGTGGGGCTGAAAAAAACCTTGATTTTACTAGTGCTGGCGGGGTTTCAGCCGGCTGGGGCTTTGAATTTCAAGCCATTCAGCCTGCCGGAGCCCGACGCGAAAAGATTCGCTTCCACGGCCCAGCGGGGCGATTCGCTCTTTGAAGCCGCCAATTACGCGGCTGCCCTGCCTTGCTACAAGGCCGTGGTGTGGCGCGGACGGCAAGCTTCGCCTCGCTTGTTGCTGCGCCTGGCCTACGCCGAGCAACAGGCTCACCACGAAACCGCCGCTTTGCTCTACTTCAGCATGGCCCAGGCCCAGGAGCCGCGGCTGGCCAACTGGCGGGCACTGGCGGCACTGGCGGCCCGGCAGCGGCTGCTGGGGTACCCCACTACCTGGCAGCAAGAACTGCGGGTGCGCCTGCTGCGCTACTACTACCCTGGTTTGCAAGCGCTACTGGCCGGGGCCGTGCTGGCGGCCGTGTGGCTGCTGCTGCGGCGGCAGCGGAGCGGCCGGGCCGCGTGGCTGGGGTTTGGGGCCTACGTGCTGGCCGTGGCAGCTTACCTCTACTGGCTGCCCCCGGCAGCGGCCGCCCTCGTGGCCCGGCCAGGGGCCGCACTTATGGCCGGGCCGGGAGCGGGAGCCGCCTGGCTCAGCACCGCCGCCCTGGGCGACCGGCTGCCCGTGCTGGGCCGCGAGGATATCTGGCTGCGCGTGCAGTGGCAGCAACGCACGGCTTACGTCCGGGCCAACGATGTGCTGATGGTGGAATGAAAATAATTATGATTTATGACTTATTAAGCTATTTAAAAAATAGGGTGAGGCTACAGGCGGTGCGGGCGGCTTTTTTCGCCGCCCGCTTTTTCCAGGTGAGCTGACCGGCTACCCAAAGCGGGCGGGCGGCAAAAAAAGC
>JANYFQ010000043.1 GCA_025362615.1 Hymenobacter sp.
CGTAAGTTGCTTTGAATTTCGACCAACTCCCTCTCCCATGTCCCAACTCACCATCACCCTCGACGACAACCTGCTGATGGCCGCCCAGGCGTTTGCCCAGCGCAAGGGGCAGCAACTCGACGCGCTGGTGGCCGATTTGCTGCGGGCCGAAGTGCAACCAACCCCAGCCCCAAAGCCGCTGGCACAGCACTACTCGCCCCGCATTCAACGGCTGCTAGGGTCGCTCAAGCTCCCTGCTGACTTTGATTATCGGACGGAGTTGGAGAATGCGTTGGAGGAGCGGTTTGGGTCCAGAGCATGAGACATCTTTTTCTCGACACCAATGTGGTGCTGGACTTCCTGGCGCGGCGCGAACCGTTTGTAGCCCCGGCGGCCGACTTGTTCCAATTAGCTGAGAAGGGAAGCGTGGTGCTGTACGTCAGCAACTTGTCGTTTAGTCACGCTTTGTACTTGCTCCGCAAGTCGGCTGGCTCAGCCACTGCCCGGGCTTTGCTCTTGGACTTGTCTGAAATTGTGTCCATTGCGTCGGTGGATGCCGCTCATGTGCGGGAAGCGCTCCGTTCCGGTTTCACCGATTTCGAGGACGCTATTCAGTACTTCGCGGCCCGTAGCGTCCCGGCCATCACCCACATCGTGACCCGCGACGCTGGCCGCGTACCCCGGCGGGTGCCCGCTGATTAACGGCCATCACCCACATCGTGACCCGCGACCCCAAGGGATTCGCGGGCGGCGACTTACCCGTGGTGTCGCCCTCCGAGGCGCTACGGTTGCTGGTATAGGCTGTTTTAGCCAGCCCTCAAAGCCGTTCGCGCAGTTGGCGCAGCAGGCGTTCCATCTCGTTGCGGGTGGCCTGGTCGTCGGCCCGGATGTTGTTGTGTAGGAACGTGACGGCCAGCAGTCGGCCGCTGCGGCAGCGCAGGTAGCCGGCCAGGTTGCAGGTGTGCGTCAGGGTGCCGGTTTTGCCCCAGAACCAGGTGGTTTTGGGCGGCCCCGCATCGTGGTAGCGCAGGCGCAGGGTACCGGGGCCGCCGCCGGGGGCCAGCAGCGAGAGCAGGCGCTTTTCGTCCACTTCGCCGTGCAATTTGACCAGCAGCGCCGTCAGGGCGCGGGGCGTGAGCAGGTTGAGCCGCGAAAGCCCCGAGCCATCGACCCACACCGGACGGTCGGGCAAAAAAGCCAGGCGGTGCCGCAGCATTTCGCGGATGACGCGCTCGGTACTGAGCGAATCGCGGTAGCCGACGCGGGTGCTGCAGAGCAGCAAAAGCTGTTCGGCCAGGAAGTTGTCGCTCACGCGCAGCATCCGGCGGTAGAGGCTGTCGGCGAGTAAGCCGCGCAGGGTGCGGATACTGTCGCGCCCCGGCCGGGGCCGCCACAGCCCGCCCGCCATGCGCCGCCGCAGCGTGTCGGCCAGCAGTTGCAGCGTCAGGGCACGGCTGGTGCGGAAGGGCACCTCGTCCACCCACTTCTTGGCCGAGGGCAGCACCTGGAAGCGGTTGTCGAGCGGCAGCCGCAGGACGTGGGGCGCATCGGGGTCGGCGGCGAGGCGGGCAGCCAGGGCGGGCGGCGCGGCGGCGGCCAGCGGCGCGAAATGCCGGGGCAGCGTTTTGAGCCGTTCGGGCACGGCCGGGCGCTTGGCCGCCCCCGCCACGCCCGGCCAATGGTAGAAGCGCACGGTGTGCCCGTACACCGGAAACGGCCCGCGCTCGGGCTGAAAATAGTAGCCGAAATCGTCCCAGGCCCAACTGGGTCCGTAGGCCGCCGAAGCGGGCAACTCACAGTAAGCCAATAGCTTTTCGGGCCGGTTGGCCAGGAAAGAATAGGCCCGGCGGCTGGGCACGTCGCCGTGCAAAAACGTGGGGTCGCCGGTGCCCTGGAAGTAGAGCGTGTCGCCCCGCGAGAAGTAGCGCAGGCTGGGCAGCGAATCGGGCAGCAGTTGCAGGCCGGCGTAGAGGCTCAGGAGTTTGGCCGTGCTGGCGGGGCTGAAATACTGGGCTTCGTGGTAGCCAAACAGCGCCTCGCCGGTGGCAGCGTCGGCCAAACTCAGCCCGACCTGGTGCGCCCGGAAAGCCCGCGAACTGTCGAGGCGGGGCCGCAGCCAAAGCGCCAGCGAGTCGGGTGGCATGGGCGGGCGGGCGGCGGGAGCGGCGGCGTTGGGCGGCGGGTTCTGGCCGCAGGCGGCCGAAAAGGGCAGCAGCAGCAGCAAGGCGCGGCGCAGGCGGGGGGCAAGGGTTGTCACGGGCGCAACTTACGGCGCGGGGGCGGGTTGGGGGGCGTTTGGGCGGTCAGAAACTCATTCCGGCAAGTTTTCCAGGTCGCGCAAGTCCTGGGGGCGGCCCGTTGCCCGCTTCGTGGCCCGCAACGCATTCAGACTGATGTGGCGCACGGGCACTTCCCCAAAAACGATGTCGAGCGCATCAGCGGTAGCTTCTTCAAAGCTGACTCCCAGTAGACTGGTCATCAAGTCTATCCAGGCCCCGTCGTTGGCAAACGACAGAAAGTTGGGCACGAGCAAAAAGTCGGTTTCCTCAAACTCTCCCTGCACAAACCCAAAGCGTTGCAACGCCCGCACGATGCGCGGGGCATTGGCGGGCACGGGCCGCACCAAGATGTCGAGGTCGCCGGTGGTGCGCGGAAAGCCATGGGCGATGACGGCGTAACCGCCCACCACGGCGTATTCAACGCCCTCGTCGTGGAATAGGCGTAGCAGATTTAAGTACGGTTCTTCCATAATCGGGCAGCGGCGGGTTGGCCGGGTTGGCGGCGTAGATGGCCCGCGCCTGGGCGTTGAGCCGCACTGCCAGGGCCACGCGCTGGGCCGGCGTGAGGCCCCAGTAGTAGCGGCGCTGGGCAGCGTCGAGGTCGGCCTTGTACTGGCTTTTGAAAACGGGGCGCATGGGCGCAAGATAGGCAGAGGCGGGCACTTCACCGCTCCGCCAGCGCCGCGCCCGCGTCGGGCAACAGGTAGCGCAGCAGCTTCGGGAAACGCCCCAGCAGCGCGGCATCGGGCAGTTGCAGCGCGGGCCGCAGGGTGCGGAGCAGCGCCCGCTCGGCGGGCTGCACCACGGCATCGGCCTCGATGATGCGGAGCAGCACGTCCACCAACGCTTCTTCCTGGCGCAGGTTGAGCGCCCCGGCGGCGATGGCCTGGGCCAGCGCCGCCGGGGCGGCCGGGCCAGCCGTGCCGGGGTCGGCCAGCAGGCCCGGCAAGGCGGTGGCGTGGTCGTAGCCCAGGAAGTAGGCCGTGGAACCCGCCATGCGGGCGAGTTCCGCTTTTTCCGCGTCGGCTATCTCGCCGTCGGCGGCCATGGCCACCACGGCGGCCCGCAGCAGCAAGGCTTGAAAGTCGTTGGTTTTCATAGGTTAGAAACCTATTTTACCGCCTTTTATTTCTGCCTGTACGTCGCGGGGCAGCAAGTTCAAGAGGCGTTGGTTGATGTCGCGTAACTCCGGCCAGTCCTCCGCTTCCAGCGCCCGGCGGCCCGCTTGCACCAGCCGGGCCGCGTCGTCGGGTTGGTTCATGCGCGGCACCTGCCGCTGCATATTCTGAAACAAGCCGGTCAAGAAATCCGGTTGCCGCCACAGGATGCCGAACCGGATGCTGCTGAGTTTGCCCGCCAACTCCTGCACCCGTTGTGGGTGCCCGCTGCTGAGGGCGGCCGGTTCCAGGGTCAGCACGTCGCGCAGGTACTTGCGTTCCTGGTCGTTGCCGTGGTCGGCCACCAACTCCTGGCAGTCCCGCTTTTCCTCCTCGTACTCGGCCCGCGCTTCGGCCAGTTGCTTGTTGCGGGTCGCGTCGTGGAGTTGTTGGGCCAGCTTGCGCTTGCGGTCTTCGAGTTGGTATTTTTTGTCGGTCACGTCGTCCGCCGCCAGTTCTTGCGCTTCCGCACCCAGGGCCGAGGCTTCGCGCCGCAGCTTTTTCAGCGCCGCCGCCACTTCGTAATCTTCCCGTTGTTCGGCCTGTTCCAGTTCGTCGTCAATGACTTCCGTCATGTCCGTTACCTGCTGCTGCACCACGTCCACCGACGTGGCCCGGCTGCTGGCCGCAAACACGTCCCGAAACTCTTGGTCAATCATGTTCAGGTACACCGTCACCGTCAGGTCGCGCGATTCCGAGAGTTCGATGGTGATTTCCGCGTCGGAATTGCGCTGCACGTCGCGGTTGATGTTGCGCCCCGTGATGGGCAGGTAGCCAATCGGCTTATTGGCTTCGGCCAGCGAATTTTGCGGGCCTTCAAGTACCCGGACGTGGATAATTTCGTCGGCGCTGCCCTTCACCACCGTCTTGTTCAGTTGCCGGGTAAACGTGCGCCTGGCCGGCAGCGGGGTCATGCGCTGAAACACGCAAAACAACCGGGTGCGCCCCGCGTGGTCCTCGTCGTCCACTTCCAGGCAAATATCTTCGGGCAACGACTGCCCGCTGCTGTATCCTGAGTTGATGGCAATGTCCTCGGCATCGGTCGGCACGGCGTCGTTCTGCCCGTCGAACACCCCGAGGCTGAACACGTTGAACGTGTCGGCCACCAGCGGCAAGTCCTCGGTGATGTCGCGGGTCAGCGGTTTCAGCCCCGAATCATACCCGCCCCCGTGGCGGGTGATGCGGTAGCGCAACCCGGCCAGGTCGCCGGTGATGCGGGCCGAAAACAGGGTTTCGGGGTCACGCGACGCCTTGTCGTAGGCCGTGCGGACCTGCAAGCGGGCACCGGCCGCCTTGGCCGCCCGCGCCGCGCCCGCCGCTTCGCGGGGCTTGGTAGCCGCGTAGTGGGCCGCCCCAACGGCCACGGCCGTCGTCGGGTCGATGTCGGTATTGACGGCCGTGCCCAGGGCTTCGCCCACCCGCTCGCGCACGAAGGGCGTGTAGGTGGAGCCGCCCACCATGAGCGTGAACAACAAATCGCTGGCTTGGAGCTTGTTGCGGGTCAGAATTTCGCGCACCATGCCCACGCTCCGGTCCACGGCGGGCTTGATGAGTTCGTTGAACTCCGAGCGCGTGACGGTGATTTCCTCGCTCACGTCCTGCCCGTCGTCGTCCTGAAACCCCTCTACTTCAATTTCGGCCGACGTGGCCCCCGAAAGCGCGATTTTGGCCTTTTCGGCCAGGTACAGCAACGTGTAATATTTGCCGTTCAGGCGGCCCTTGTCGCTGGTCAGGTCGTGGTTGAGGTTGTCGAACCGGTACCTGGCTTCCAGCCGGGGCACCAGCAGCTTGGTCACGATGAGGCCGTCGAAGTCGTAGCCGCCGAGATAGTTGTCGCCCTCGTGGTCGAGTACCCGCATCTCGCCCCCGTCAATGCGAATCAAGGCCACGTCGAAGGTGCCGCCGCCGAGGTCGTACACCAACCATTGCCCGTCGGGCAACTGCTTCTCCTTCTTTTGGTTGGCGTAGGCCAGGCTGGCCGCAATGGGTTCCTGCAACAGCACCACCTGCCCGATGCCCGCCAGCACGGCCGCCTGCTTGGTCGCGTTCGGCAGTACGAATTACCGCGCGAGAGTCAAAAAAAGCGTTATGTTTGCCTTATCGAGCTAGATATCCAAGCTTTAAGCGGAAATCTACGGGCTTTTTCACATTTATAATTCAACACTTTGTATGTCAGCTGCCGTACCATCAAAAACCACGCTTGTAAAGGACGTATTTTCGCCAAATATGTTTTTCAACATTCCAGAATATCAGCGACCATACGTATGGGAAGAAGATGATGTAAACCATTTACTGAACGATGTGGACCGTGCTTTTGCGCCGGGCACCAACCGCGAGTACTTTTTGGGGTGCATGATTTGGAACACCAAGCGGGATGAAAGAAGCGGCCAGACATATAACTACCACGACATCTTGGACGGCCAGCAAAGATTCATAACCTTGTTCTTGCTCCAAGCTGTTTTGCGCGATTTATCCGATAGCTCCAAATTACATACAACTGTGAGCCAAAGACTTTGGCAGGAATCAAACCCGCTGGATGGTTTGCCGGAGCGTCACCGCATGGAATTCAGCATCAGGGAAGATTACGACCAAGATTTTATCAAAAAATACATCATTCCCAAAGACGGAAGTTTGAGGGCTACCGAACTGGTCGAATGTTCTAAAAACAAAGACCTTGGAACGTCGGTGCGACACATGGCACAGGCAATCATCACGATGCAATCTTGGTGGCAGAGCAAGCGCAAGGAATTGCCCGGTGAGCTAGAATTTCAGGATTATTTGTTCCGCTATTTTACTTATTTATCCAACCACGTTTCCATCATATACCTAGCCACCAATGATAACTTGGACGACGCATACAATCTTTTCACGGTTCTCAACAGCCGCGGTCAGAAGTTGCGTCCGAGTGATATTTTGCGGGCGCAAAATTTGCGAAAAATTGATGATGAGAAACTTCGTAAGAAATGCGCCTCGCGTTGGGAAGAGTACCAGAGCGAGTTAGAGGAATCCTACCACTCATTCGACGAATTTTTGTGGGCGTTGGTCTTCATCCTAATCAAGTACAGGGGGGAAGTCAATTTGAGTCTGCCAAAAGCGTTCGAAAACATTTACAAATCGGGTCGTTTGCACCCTGGAAAGAATACGTTCGACTTCATTGGTCGCTACGTAGACCACCTCACGGCAATCACCGGTGGAAACTTTGGGGGCAAAGAGGCCGGTTGCCTTTTCTCCAACCTGAACTTCTTGCTTACTGCAACTTACGGGCACAAGTATAAAATGCTTTTGCTCTACTATCGCGAGTGTTTTGGCGAACATCTGTTGGTGGAATTCATGGTCAAGGTAGACAATATTTATTCCGTTAGCTGGCTCATCGGTGACCGTAACATTGAGCAACGTGCCTTTATCTTGCTTCGACGCATGGATGAAATATCCAAAGCCGAACCAAATCAAAAACAGGCCGCCGCTCGTTTTCTGGCAGATGACGCATTGATGTACGGCTACAAAGATGCTCAAGCCACCACCGCATTGGATTTGAACGTCTTCTTCGACCTGCTTGAGAACGAGGAATGGGGCAGCTTTTCTGGCACCAAAATTAACAAAACAAGGTATCTGCTCTTGAAGCTTGATTTGCTTTTGGGTAGCCGTGATGCCCAAATGACGTTTGCTAAAGTCGCAGCGAGCGTGGAGCATTTAATGCCCCAGAAAATTACGGGCACAAGCTGGGACGTACCCGTTGCTGAACATCAGCAGTGGTTGCATCGGCTAGGCAATTTGGTGCTGGTTGACTCGCGCAAGAATGCATCGTTTGGCAATGCATCGTTCGCAGATAAGAAAAGCAAGTACAAACACAACTTTGAGAGCAGGGCTAATACAAACTATGTTTTCCAAGCCAATTCCGATTGGACACTTAATATATTAAAAATGAATCATACAAGAGTATTTAAAATATTGCGAACCTATTACGAAGGGCATAGCTACGCAACGGTTACGAAATTGTGGCAGACAATAAAATAGTAAAGCCAACCGCTTAATTATTTTGCGTTGAGCATTTTCGGTCGGATAGGTTCTTTATTCCCTGCCCCCTCCCTCAATGCCTACCTCTAGCGCTCGCCATGCCCGCCAAGCGATGCCAAGCCTGCAGCCGGTCGGGCTGGTCCAAGTCGGCGCAAGCCATTTCTACGGCCGACAAATCGAGTTGCTGCCCGTGGTAGGCGATGCTGCCGTTGTCCTCCAACTGCAACCGGTGGCGCAACCGTTGCCGGGCGCTTCGCAGTTTGGCCCCGTCCAACTCGGCCACGGGCGTGGCGCTCAGTTCCAGTAATTCAACCGGATTAATAAAGAGTTGAGACATACAGCCGGCGGCGGGTTGGGCCGGCAAGTTATAGCATTTTTTTGATTCAAGCAAGGCACCACTTTCTCCCACGGCCAACGGCCACCGATTATATTTGGAAAAAGTTTGCTGCCCTATGGAAACCCTGGCCCCCGAACTCGCCCCCGAACTCATCGCCACACTTAGCGCCTACGAATTGGAGCGCGGAAAACCCATGCCCAGTCTGAACCACGGCGCCGTACAGGCGAACATTGTTTTCGAGATGAAGACGCGCTACCGCGACCAGTTCCGTTTGCTGTCCGAAATCAATGTTGAGATTGCCGGGCGGGTGCTGGTGCCCGACATCGGGGTTTTCCCCTCAATGGCCCTGGATTTGAGCCACGATACAATCGTCGTCACCCAAACACCCCTGACGACCATCGAAATCCTCTCGCCCCGGCAGGCGCTGGATGACCTGATTGATAAGGCCGATGCGTACCTCGCGGCCGGGGTGCGCTCGTGCTGGGTCGTGATGCCCAAGCTGCAAGGCGTGGCCGTGTTTTCGGCACCGGGCACCTATATTTTCTTCCGCGGTGCTGAGGTGTTGCGCGACCCGGCTACCGGCGTGGAGTTGCCGTTGGCGACGTTATTCGAGTAGAGACGATTTTTGTCCGGTTGCCGGATGGGCTTTTTGGTGGGGCTATCGCCGGACCCCGTCCCGCAGGGCCTACCTTTGGCCCCCGTCATGCCCGAACGCCCCACCCCCTCCCCCGCGTCGGCTGCGAAGTTTATCTTCGTTACCGGCGGCGTCACTTCTTCACTCGGCAAAGGAATTGTTTCTGCCTCGCTGGCCAAGCTTTTGCAGGCCAGAGGGTTCCGAGTCACCATCCAGAAGTTCGACCCCTACATCAACATCGACCCCGGCACCCTCAACCCCTACGAGCACGGCGAGTGCTACGTGACCGACGACGGGGCCGAAACCGACCTGGACTTAGGCCATTACGAGCGGTTCCTGAACACGCCGACCTCGCAGGCCAACAACGTGACGACGGGCCGCATTTACGATACCGTCATCCGCCGCGAGCGCGAGGGCGCGTTTTTGGGCAAGACGGTGCAGGTCATCCCCCACATCACCGACGAAATCAAGCACCGGATGCTGCTGCTGGGCGAGGGCGGCAAATTCGATGTCGTCATCACCGAAATCGGGGGCTGCATCGGCGACATCGAGAGCCTGCCCTTCATTGAGGCCGTGCGGCAGTTGCGCTGGGAACTGCCGCCGAACGACACCGTCGTCATCCACCTCACGCTGCTGCCTTATTTGGCCGCCGCCGGCGAACTCAAGACCAAGCCCACCCAACATTCCGTCAGGGACTTGCGCGAGGCCGGGCTGCAACCCGACATCCTCGTGTGCCGCTCCGAACACCCCATCCCGGCCGAGATGCGCCGCAAAATCGCGCTCTTCTGCAACGTCAAAATCAACTCCGTCATTGAGGCGCTTGATGCCGACAGCATCTACTCCGTGCCGCTGCTGATGCTGAAGGAGCAGCTCGACGAGCGCGTCATCAAACGCCTCAAACTAGTAGGCGGCACCGCCGCCCCCGACCTGGAGGCGTGGAAGGATTTCCTGGGCCGCCTCAAAAACCCCACCGAGGAAGTCACCATCGCCCTGGTCGGCAAGTACGTGGAGCTGCCCGACGCCTACAAGTCCATCAACGAGGCGTTCATCCACGCCGGAGCGCAAAACGAGTGCCGCGTGAAACTCCGCTCCATCCAAAGCGAGCACATCACCGCCGACAACGTGGCCCAACTCCTGGCCGGGTGCGACGGCGTACTGGTGGCCCCCGGCTTCGGCGAGCGCGGTTTTGAGGGCAAAATTGCCGCCGTGCGCTACGTGCGCGAGCAGGGCATCCCGTTTTTCGGCATTTGCCTCGGAATGCAAGTAGCGGTGGTTGAGTTTGCTAGAAACGTATTGGGGCTACCCCAGGCCAATTCTACCGAGATGGACGCCGCCACGCCCCACCCCGTCATCGCCATGATGGAATCGCAAAAAGACATCACCCAGAAAGGCGGCACCATGCGCCTCGGGGCCTACCATTGCGACCTCCGCAAGGGCTCCCGCGCTGCCAAAGCCTACGGCCGCACCCGCATCAGCGAGCGCCACCGCCACCGCTACGAGTTTAACAACGAATACCTTACGCAATTCGAAGCCGCTGGCCTGCAAGCCACCGGCACCAACCCCGAAACCGGGCTGGTCGAGGTCATCGAGTTGCCCGCGCACCCGTGGTTCGTGGCCGGGCAGTTCCACCCCGAACTCAAGAGCACCGTCGAAAACCCGCATCCGTTGTTCGTGCGCTTCGTGCGGGCCGCCATGCAGCACCGCAAGGGGTAGCGCGGGTTTTCAACCCGCGCGTCGGGTCGGTGGCCCGTCCCGTGTTCCCAAAAACCGCTATCTTCGCGCAACTTCCGCCGGTCGGTGGGGGTTAAGGCTCCCAAGGCGGGCAAAGGCTGACACCTTTGCCCGCTGGCTAGGTTACTGATGCAGCAGCACGTAAGTGCTGCCCACCATCAGTAGCCACCGGCCAAGCCGCAACAGCGTCTTGACTGGGAGCCGCACGACGATTACTACGTAACCGTCGTTGCTGTTTGGTTTTTTCTCCATAGGTTCTGAAATATGGGGAGAAAGAATCACCCACTTCGTAGCCCGTGGCGCCAACCACGGGCTACGCTTTTTTAGGCCGAAGCCAAAAACGCACCGTGGTGGCGGGAGACAACCGCACAGCAGGGCAAAGCTACACGCTACGGCGCACCAGGGCCGTACCTTTGCCCCTTCGATTAACCTAACTACTTTTAATGGACCGCAACCAAGCGACCGGCCTCTTTCTCATCGCGGCCCTGCTGCTCGTGTACCTGTTCTTTTTCAGCCCGAAAAAGCCCGACAACAACCAGCCCCAGACTCCTGCCGCCGCTGCTGCCGCCCGCAAAGCAGGCGCTGCACCAGCCGCTACTCCGCCTGCCGTGGCCCCCGGTTTCGCCCCCGAAACGGCCCTCGACACCACCGCCGGCCCAGTGCGTGCCCTCACGCTGCAAAACGCCAACCTGACCGTAAACTTCTCGACGCGGGGCGGGCGCATCACGGCCGTGCGGCTCAACAAATACAAGACGTTTGGCGGCCAGCCGCTCGATTTGCTTGATTCCGAAAGCGCCCGGCTCGACTTGAAATTTCGGACGGTGGCCGGGCAAACCATCAAGTTTTCGGGGCTGAACTTTGCCAGCAACGGGCCGCAAACCAGCGCCGCCGGGCAGCAGCTCACCTTCACGGCTCCGGTGGCGGGCGGCACCATCAGCCAGGTTTATACGCTGGCCGCCAACAGCTTTGAGGTGGGCTACAACCTGAAAATGGAGGGCCTGACCAACACCGTGGCCCAAGAGCCGCTGGTGTTCACCTTCCTCGACCGGGTGCGGCAAACCGAGCAGGACCTCAAGCAGAACCGCACCCACACGACCATCAACTTCTCGTACGTCAGCGGCGAGAACGATGCCTTGGCCGAGGCCAGCGAAAAGCCCGAAATCAAGACCCTGGCCGAGCCCACGCGCTGGGCTGCCCACAAGCACGACTTCTTCGTGGCCGGCTTCATCGCCGACAGCCAGCCCTTCAGCGGCGGCACCCTCAACTCGGCCGTAAGCGAGGCCGACTCGACCTTCATCAAGAGCATGGGTACTACCCTGAGCCTGCCCGTGGCCGACGTGACGAGCGCCGCCGGTGGCAAATACCGCTTCTTTTTCGGGCCGAATTCGTTCAATTTGTTGAAGGACGTAGCCCCGGAATTCGACCGCAACGTGTACCTGGGTTGGGGCATTTTCCGGGGTGTAAACCGCTTTGTGGTGCTCCCAGTCTTTCATTTCCTGGAGAAATATATCAGCTCCTACGGCATCATTATTTTACTGCTGGTGGTACTTATCAAGCTGGTAACGTGGCCGCTGACCTATAAAACCTACGAGAGCCAGGCCCGCATGAAGGTGCTGAAACCGGAGGTGGATGCCATCAAGGAAAAAGCGGGCGACGACACGGCCAAAGTGCAGCAGGAAACGATGAAGCTCTACCAGCAATTCGGGGTCAGTCCGCTGAGTGGCTGCGTGCCCACGCTGCTCACGCTCCCGATTCTGTTCGCCATGTTCCAGTTCTTCCCCAACGCCATCGAACTGCGGCAACAAAGCTTTCTGTGGGCCAAGGATTTGAGCAGCTACGACGTATTCGTGAAGCTTCCCTTCTTCATCAAATGGTACGGCGACCACGTGTCGATGTTCACGCTGCTCATGACGGCCTCCACGCTGCTCATGACCTGGCAGAGCAACCAGACCAACACGGCCATGCAAGGCCCGATGAAGACCTACAGCTACCTGATGCCCTTTATTTTCCTGTTCGTACTGAACAGCTTTGCAGCCGGCCTGACGTGGTACTACTTCGTTTCCAACGTCGTCACCCTGGGCCAGCAAGCCATCACCAAAGCCCTTGTGGACGACACCAAAATCCGCGCCCAGCTCGACGCCAACAAAATCAAAAACAAAGACAAGAAGCCCGGCGGCTTTCAGGCCCGCATTGCCGAAGCCATGAAAACCGCCCAGGAGCGCGAGGCAGTAGCCCGGAAGGGGAAAGGCATTGGTTAATTGTTGAATTGTTGCATTGCTAAATTGTTGCTCATACGGCTCCAGAACGGCACTGCGCTCCCTGCGTTTTACCACTGCGCGCCCACTGCGGGACATACCATAGAACGACCAACAATTCAGCAATTAAACAATAAAACAATGCAAGCTGCTGCCCGCCTCGATTACGCCAATATCGGCCTGATGCTCTTGTCGTTCGGGGTGGCGATGGTGGTGCCGTTTGAATTGTTCCTGTTCTCGTACGCCGTGCTGGGGCCGGCGCACTACCTCACCGAAATTGCCTGGCTGCACGAGCGCAAGTACTTCACCCACGGCCCGCGCGATTACCTCGTGCTGGTGCTGCTGGCGGCGGTATCGGCGTTGTTTTTCCTTAGCTATTCGCTTGATTGGCTGGCACCTATCCGGCCCCAATCGCCGTACTCGTACAACGCCTTGGTGTACCTGGCCTTTGCCGGGGCGCTGCTGATGGCGCTGGTGAAAAACAACTTTTACCGCTTTATCGGCGTGGCCCTGCTGCTGGTGTGCGTGGTGTTCACGAAGCGCTACCTGTTGTTTTTTAGCTTTTTACTGCCAACGCTGGTCCACGTTTACCTCTTCACGGGCTGCTTTATGCTCTACGGAGCATTGCGGACCCGAAGCCGCTCGGCGCTGCTGGCGTTGGGCGTGTTTGCGCTGGTGCCGGTGGCGTTTTGGCTATTGCGGGTGCCGGGTGCCCCGGCTTCGGGCTACGCCGCTTCGGCGTACTCCACGTTTGAGTCGGTAAACGCCGCGCTGCTCAACGGATTTCACCTCATGCCAAGCACGCCCGAAGTGCATAAGCAAGTGTATGGCTCGACGTTGGGACTGATGCTGATGCGCTTCGTGGCCTTTGCTTACACCTACCACTACCTCAACTGGTTTTCCAAGACGCGCATCATTCAATGGCACCAGCTACCCAAGCGGCTGCTGGGCGGGCTGGCGCTGGTGTGGCTGGCCTCACTGGCATTGTATTGGGTTGATTACCAGATTGGTTTACGCTGGTTGTTTTTCCTCAGCCTGGCGCACGTATTCCTGGAGTTTCCGCTCAATCACCTCACGTTCTTGAACATCGGGAAGGAGTTGCGCGGGCGGCTGGTGGCGAGGTAAGCACGAGTACCCCTAAGCAGAGCTTGGGGGTACTCGTGCTGCCCTACTCCTTTCGCACTTGTTCCAGCAGCAGTTGGTTCATCGGATTGGCCTCCAGGCCGCGCACGTTGTTCTGCGTAAGCCGCACAACCTCATCGTAATACAGCGGGATGACCGGGCTGCCGGCCACTACCAGCCGGTCCATTGCTTGGTACAAGGCCGTGCGGGTGGCGGGGTTTTGTTCGGCGCGGGCCTGGTCGTAGAGCCTGTCGTATGCGGCGCTGCGAAAGTGGGTTTTGTTGGGGCCGGCGGGGCTGAAATTGGGGCTGTAAAACAGGGCCAGGTAGTTTTCGGCATCGGGGTAGTCGCCGAGCCAGCTTTTGGCGAAAAAGGCGGCCCGGCCGCCGTCCACCATTTCCTGCTGGGCCGCCGATTGGTTGATGTCAATCTGTACCTGTACGCCCACATCGGCCCAGTTTTTTTGCAGAAACTCGCTCACGGCCTTGCGCTCGGCCACGGTGCTGAGGCGGAGTTTCAGCGGATGCCCCGGCCCGTAGCCAACGGCTTGCAGCAACTGCCGCGCCCGCTGCGGCTGGTAAGCCAGGCCCGGCACTTCGGTGACTGAGAACGAGGGCAATGCAGCCGGCACGAACCCCGAATTGCCCGGTTGCCCAACGTGGCTGAGGACGTAGGCCAGCAAACCGCGCTTGTCGATGGCGTAGCTGAGAGCCTGCCGAACGCGCACGTCGCGCAGCGCCCGGCCCTGGGCGGCCTGCTCACCGCTAAGGTTGGTGCTATCTAGCTGGAAACCCAGGTATTCGGTGTTGAGGTACGGCACTTTCTGCACCGTGAAGCGCCCTTGAAAATCGGCCCGTACCGAGCCGTCGGGGTTCATTATTAAGTCCCGCGAGCCTTCGCGGATGCCGCTCAAAAAATCCAACTTGCCCTGCATAAAGGTCAGAAATTCCGTCTTGCGGTCGGCGATGAAGCTGATGGCCACGGCATCCAGATAGGGCAAAGTGCGGCCTTGATTATCACGCCGCCAATAGTGCGAATTGCGGCTGTATAGCAGCACGTTGCCCTCGTCCCAGAGCTTGAAGCGAAACGGCCCGGTACCCACCGGATGCTCCCGAAAATCCTTGCCGTAGCGGGCTACTGTCTCGCGGGGCACCACGCTGGCGTAGGGCATGGTGAGGATGCCCAGAAACGGCACGAACGGTGCTTGCAGATGAATACGCAGGGTTGAGTCGTTGGCGGCTACGAAGCAGGTGTCGCTGATGGCTCCGGCCTTGTCTTCCAGCACCTTGCCCCGAAAAATCCAGCCGCCCGGCGAGGCCGTGGCGGGGTCGAGCAGGCGGCGGAACGAGTACACGAAATCCTGCGCCACCACCGCCCGGCCGCGCCCGGTGGCAAATACTTCGCTGTCGTGAAACCGCACCCCACGCCGCAGCACAAACGTGTACGTTTTGCCGTCCTCCGACACCGCAAAGCGCCGCGCCAGCGCCGGGGCCGGCTGCATGGCCGAATCCAGCTCCAGCAGGCCGTTATAGAGCTGCGCCACGGCCCACGAATTGGCCTGATTCCGGGCAAAGGCCGGGTCGAGCGACGACAGCGCCTCTGGCTGATTGTAGCGGAACACCCGGCGCTCGTCGGCCGCCGAGCGGGCCGACGGCTGGCAGGCAGTAAGGCCCAGCAACAACAAGCTGCCGCTGACCAGTAAAGCCCGCCAATTTAATTCGTGTACAAACATCTTTTGCAATGGGTCGGTTGCAAAGGTACGGGGCTTCGGCACCCGTTTTTCACCCTCAAACTTTACCCCCAAACCCGCTTCTCCCATGCAGCTCACGTACTTCGGCCACTCCACTTTTTTGGCCAACATCAACGGCGTTCGCGTCCTCTTCGACCCTTTTATCCGGCCCAACCCGCTGGCTAAAGACATTGATGTAGAGGCCATTGAAGCCGACTTTATCCTCCTCTCCCACGCCCACGGCGACCACATTGCCGATGCCGAAGACATTGCCCGCCGTACCGGGGCCACCATCCTGGCCATTGCCGAAATAGCCGGCCACTACGAAGCTAAAGGTCTGAAAACCATTGGGGCCAACGTGGGCGGCGTAGTGCAGTTGCCCTTCGGCCGCGTCAAGCTCACGACGGCCGTCCACAGCAGCTCTTTCCCCGATGGCTCTTACGGGGGAATACCGGTCGGTTTCGTCGTCCAACCTACTGACGGACCTACCTTTTACTTCGCCGGCGACACCGCTCTTACTTACGACCTCAAGCTCATCAAGGAGCAGTTTGCGCTCGACTTCGCCCTGCTGCCGCTGGGCGAGAATCGCGGGTTCGCCGGCGGCAACAACG
>JANYFQ010000499.1 GCA_025362615.1 Hymenobacter sp.
GGCGGCGCAGAGCAGCGGCGGGCAGACGCTGGCGGCGGGCAAAGTCCACCAGTTTACGTCGGCCGCCACCACGGCGTAGGGGGCGCTGCCCACGGCCAGGTTGGCCGTGCCGATGAACGTGCCCGGCCCCGCCCCGGCCGCCGCCGTAAACTGGTGGACCTTACCCGCCGCCAGCGTCTGCCCGCCGTTGCTCTGCGCCGCCGTGGTCACGGTGGTGTACACCGTTTCGCCGGGTCGGAAGTCGGTCGTCGGGTTGAAAGTAAGCGTGTTGCCGCTGGCCGTCGTCGTGCCGCCCGCCCCGTTCATCAGCCGCCCGCCGCGCTGCTGGCTAAACACCTTCACGGCCCCCAGCGTGGCCGTGGTGCTGCTCATCGGGGCCGAGAAGGTCAGGGCCACGCTGCTGTTGGCCGGGGCGTTTCGCAGGTTGCGCGTCGGGCTGAGGCTGTTGAGCGTCAGCAGCACCGTCACCGTGAAGCTGCCCGCGCTGGCCGCGCTCGTGCCGCCCGGCGTCGTCACGGTCAGCGGCCCGGTGGCGGCTCCGGCCGGCACCACGATGCCGGTGATGCTGGTGCTGGAAACCACCGTGAAGCCCGTTGTCACCACGTTGCCGCTGGTGCCGGTGAAGGTGATGGCCGTGGCCCCCATCAGGTTGGTTCCCGTCAGGCTGATGGTCGTGCCCGCCGGGCCGCTCGTGGGGTTGAAGCTGCTGATGGTGGGCGCGGATGCCTGGTTGAAGCGCACGCTGACGCTGGGGCTGGTGGCGCTGCCGTTGTTGTAGTTGGCCGTCACGAAGTCCAGGTCGCCGTCGCCGTCCACGTCGCCCAGGGCCAGTTTGGCCGGCCCCCGGCCCACGGGCACGTCGGTGGTGCCGCTGAAGTTGCCCGCCCCGTCGTTGCGGCGCACGCTCACCGAGCCGGAAAGGCTGTTCTCGTAGTTGGTGGCCAGCAGGTCGAGGTCGCCGTCGGCGTCCACGTCGGCCAGGGCCACGGCGGTGGGGGCAAAGCCGGTGGCCACGCTGGCCGTGCCACTGAAGAGGCCGCTGCCATCGTTGAAGCGCACGCTGGCCTGGTTGGCCAGGTAGTCGGCCGTCACGAAGTCGAGGTCGCCGTCGCCGTCCACGTCGCCCAGGGCCATGCCCTGCGAGTAGTCGCCGGTGGCCACGTCCTGCGAGCCGCTGTAGTTGCCCGTGCCGTCGTTGAGGCGCACGCTCACGTTGTCGGAGCTGACGTTGGCCGTGAGCAGGTCCAGGTCGCCGTCGCCGTCCACGTCGCCCAGGGCCACGCTGACAGGCCCGCTGCCCACGGCCACGGTGCCGGTGCCCGTAAACGCGCCCAAGCCGTTGTTGAGGCGCACGCTTACGTTGTTGCTGATGGCGTTGGCGGTCAGCAGGTCCAGGTCGCCGTCGCCGTCCACGTCGGCCGCCGCCACGGTGCCGGGGCTAGCGCCCACGGGCACGTCGGTGGTGCCGCTGAAGGTGCCGGCCCCGTCGTTCAGGCGCACGCTCACCGTGTTGGAGCCGCTGTTGGCCGTGAGGAAGTCCAGGTCGCCGTCGCCGTCCACGTCGGCCGCTGTCACGCTGAAGGGGCCATTGCCCACGCGCACGTTGGTGCTGCCCGAGAAGGTGCCCGCGCCGTCGTTCAGGCGCACGCTCACCGTGCTGGGAAAGTTGTAATTGGCCGTGAGGAAGTCCAGGTCGCCATCGCCGTCCACATCGGCCGCCGCTACGCTGCGGGGGGCGGTGCCCACGGGCACGTCGGTGGTGCCAGAGAAGGTGCCCGCGCCGCCGTTCAGGCGCACGCTCACCGTGTTGGCGCCGTTGTTGGCCGTGAGCAGGTCCAGGTCGCCGTCGCCGTCCACGTCGGCCGCCGCCACGCTTTGGGGTTGGCTGCCCACGGGCACGTCGGTGCTGCCCGAGAAGGTGCCCGCGCCGCCGTTCAGGCGCACGCTCACCGTATTGGTGTTGTAATTGGCCGTGAGGAGGTCCAGGTCGCCGTCGCCGTCCACGTCGGCCGCCACCACGCTACGGGGGGCGGTGCCCACGCCCACGGCGGTTGTGCCGCTAAAGGTGCCCGACCCCGTGCCGGCCGCCGCCGTAAACTGCAGCACCCGCGCCGTGGCCAGGCCGCCACCGGCCGCCGCCGTGGCCGCCGTCGTCACCGTGGCCTGCACCGGCTCGCCCGGCCGGAAGGCATAAGTAGGCACGAAGCTCACCGTGGAGCCGCTCACCGTGGTGCTGCCGCTGGCCACTGAGCGCCGCCCGCCGCGCTGCTGGCTAAATACGTTCAGCGCCGCCGCGCTACCCGCCGTGAGGGCCTGGTTGAAGGTCACGGCCACCGGCCCGGCCGCTGCCGCCGCCCGGGCGTTGGCCACGGGGCTGGTGCCGCTGATGGTGAGTGGCGGCGTCACGGTGAAGCCCGTGCTGCTGGCCGTGCCGCAGCCCGCCGCCACCGTGGTGGTGCCGGTGCCCGTGGCCCCGCCCGGCACCACGAAGCTAAAGCCCGTGTTCGTGCCGCCCGTCACGCCGGCCAGGGCACTGGCCCCGTTCACCGTGAGCGAAGTCAGACCGCTCAGGCCCGTGCCCGTCACCGCCACCGTGGCCCCCGCCGGCGCGCTGGCCGGCAAGAACGTGAGCAGGCTGACGATGCTGTATACCTGCACCGGGCTGTTGCGCTGGGTAAGGGTGCCGTCGCCCACCTGCCCGTTGAGGTTGTAGCCCCAGGCCCACACCGCGCGACAGCTTTGCTCGCCCGCCGTGTGGTAAAAGCCCGCCGTTGCGCTCACCCAGCTGGTGGCCGTGCCCACCTGCACCGGCACCGGGCTTTGGGTGTTGCTGTTGATGCCCAACTGGCCCTGGCCGTTGTTGCCCCAGGTCCAGAGCGTGCCGTCGGCCCGCAACGCTGCCGTGTGGCCGCCGCCCGCCGCTGCGCTCGCCCACGTGGTGGCCGTGCCGGTCTGCACCGGCACCAGGCTTTGGGTGGTGCTGTTGGTGCCCAGCTGGCCGTTGCCGTTGTTGCCCCAGGCCCAGAGCGTGCCATCGGTTTGTACCGCCGCCGTGTGGGAACTGCCCGCCGTCGCGCTCGCCCAGTTGGTGGCCGTACCCACCTGCACCGGCACTGCGCTATCGGTGGTGCTGTTGGTGCCCAGCTGGCCGTTGCCATTGTAGCCCCAGGCCCAGAGCGTGCCGTCGGCCCGCACCGCCACCGTGTGGTTCTGGCCGACGGATGCGCTCACCCAGTTGGTGGCCGTGCCCACCTGCGCCGACAGCGCAGTGCCGGTGCAGGTGGGCACGGCCACCAACTGGGTGAGCGCATCCGTCGGCCAGAACCACACGGTGGCGGTGCGGGCCGACGGCACGCTCTGGGCCTGGGGCTACAATGGCAACGGCCAGCTGGG
>JANYFQ010000511.1 GCA_025362615.1 Hymenobacter sp.
GGCCGCCACGCGCTGGCGCAGCTCGGTAAATTTGCCCGTCAGGCGCTGCTGGCCTTGGTAGTAAGGTTCAAGCGTTGCCTCGTTGCCAATCAGCAGGTAGCCCCGGAAACCGGTTTCCATGTCCACGATGGCCTGCATGAGCTGTGCGCCCTGCGCCGATACCTGCTGCGAGGCCTCTACGGTTTGCGAGCTGGCGAATACCTGTCGCGCCAGCCGGTAGTTTACGACCACCACGGCCGCAAACAGCCCCAGCAGCAGCACAAAGCCGGCAAAAAGCCGCGTGGAAAGCTTGATTTTCAATTTGGTTGTTGAATTTTTTGATTGATGTAAATATATTCTTTTAGTAAATACAGTTTTGTTTAAAGGCCGTAGGCGCAAAAATTAATCGATGCAAAAATCAATCAATTAACTAATGCAACAATTAAGTAATCAACCGATGCACCACCGCTCATGGGCCGCTTTTACGAGCGAAGGTAGCCGGGGTTGGGCCGGCAGCTACTACTTTCGCGGCCACCGGCGTGCCCGGCAACGCTTCACCCTCCTTCTCCGCTCATGTCCGACGCTGCCCTCAAAACCGTTGCCCTCAACGACGTACACCAGCAACTCGGGGCCAAAATGGTGCCCTTTGCCGGTTACAATATGCCCGTTCGTTACTCCTCCGACCTGGCCGAACACCACGCCGTGCGGCGCGGGGTGGGCATTTTCGACGTTTCGCACATGGGCGAATTCCGGGTGCGCGGCCCCCAGGCGCTGGCCCTCCTCCAGCGCGTGTGCAGCAACGATGCCGCCAAGCTCTTGCCCGGCAAGGCCCAGTACGCCTGCCTGCCCAACGCCACCGGCGGCATCGTGGACGACCTGCTGGTGTATATGCTGGCCGAGGACGACTACTTCCTGGTCGTCAATGCCTCCAACATCGACAAGGACTGGGCCTGGATTAGCCAGCACAACACCGAAGGCGCGGCGCTGGAAAATGTGAGTGACCAGATGAGCCTGTTTGCCGTGCAAGGCCCCAAAACCATTGCCGCCCTCCAGCCGCTTACCGAGGTCGATTTGAGCGCCATTCCGTACTATTCCTTCGTGCGCGGCACCTTCGCCGGGGTGCCCGACGTGCTGATTTCGGCCACCGGCTACACCGGTGCCGGCGGCTTCGAGCTGTACCTGCCCAACGCCGCCGCCGCCACCGTCTGGGAGCAAATAATGGCCGCCGGCCAGCCCCAGGGCATTCAGCCCATCGGCCTGGGTGCCCGCGACACGCTGCGCCTCGAAATGGGCTATTGCCTCTACGGCAACGACATCGACGACAGCACCTCGCCCCTCGAAGCGGGCCTGGGCTGGGTCACAAAATTCACTAAAGACTTCACCAACAGTGCCGCCCTTAAGGCCCAAAAAGAGGCCGGCGTAACCCGCAAGCTCGTGGGCTTTGTGATGGACGGCCCCGGCATTCCGCGCGGCCACTACCCGCTGGTGGACGCTGCCGGCGATGCCATCGGCGACGTGACGAGCGGCACGCAGTCGCCCTCGCTGGGGCGCGGCATCGGCTTGGGCTACGTCAGCACCGAGTTTGCCACGCCCGGCAGCGCCATTTTCGTGCAGGTGCGGGGCAAAAACCTGCCCGCCACGGTGAGCAAGCTGCCGCTGGTGAAGGGCACGGAATAAGTCTGGTATGTCAGTGCTTGGTGCTTGGTATCGAGTATTTTTAGCGCTTAGGTTTGGGTATTTGGTGTTGGGTTTTAGGTGATGGGTGTTCGGGCACTTTTTGACATACCCAATACCAAACACCAAACACCCAATACCAATACACCAAACACCAAGCACTGAATAAAAAATGAAGCTCGACATCTGCTTTTCGCCCGACCTGCTGCCACGCTACGAGCTGGCCAGCAAAGTAGTTGTAGTGGTTGATATTTTGCGGGCTACGAGCACCATTGTTACGGCGCTGGCGGCTGGTGTGGCCGAGGTTTTTCCGGTGGCCACGCTGGCCGAGTGCGCCGCGCTGGGCCGCGAGCGCGGCTGCCTCACCGCCGCCGAGCGCGACGGCCTGCCCGCGCCGGGTTTTGATTTGGGCAACTCGCCCTTTGGCTTCCTGGACCCTGCCCGGCCCGTACAGGGCCGCCGCCTGGCCATCAGCACCACCAACGGCACGGCGGCGTTGCAGCAGTCGCTGGCGGCCGAAGCCGTGGTGTGCGGCGCGTTCCTCAACCTGGCCGCCGTCGCCGGTTTTCTGCGGCAGCAGGGCCGCGACGCGCTCGTGGTCTGCGCCGGCTGGAAAGGCCAGTTCTGCCTCGAAGACAGCGTGTTTGGCGGGGCGCTGGCCGAGCGTTTGGCCCCGGAGTTCGACGTAAAATCCTCCGATGCCGCGCTGGCCGCGCGGCACCTGTGGCAGCAGGCCCGCCCCGATTTGGCGGCCTACCTGCTGCAATCGGCCCACGTCCGCCGCCTCAACTCGCTGGAAGCCAGTCAGGATTTTCAATTCTGCCTCGAAATTGATAAATACGCCGCCGTGCTGCCCGTGTGGCGCGAGGGCCGGCTGGTTTCAGCGTAGCTTTTCGTTGTTTTGATGCCGCTGGCCGTCGCGCCGGGTTTTTTTGGCCAGGTTGCGGGCCAGGGCTTCTTCCAGATTGACCCCCGTTTGGTTGGCCAGGCAGATGACGACGAAGAGCACATCGGCCAGTTCATCGCCCAGGTCGTGGCCTTTGTCGGACTCCTTGAACGACTGCTCGCCGTACTGCCGGGCAACAATTCGGGCCACCTCGCCTACTTCCTCGGTGAGGATGGCCAGGTTGGTAAGTTCGTTGAAGTAGCGCACGCCGGTGGTGGTAATCCACTGGTCCACGGTAGTTTGGGCTTCGGTGATGGTCATGGGCTACGCTCAATCAATGCCTTGAAAAAGTTCGGGAAAAACGTACACCAGCTTACTTTGGGCGCTAACGGTAAGTATGGATGCCCAATTTCGAGAAATAAAAGCTTGCATTTGCGCCAACCTCATTCCGCCAGTTCGCAGAAGAATGACACGGGGAGGCGGTACACGCGGCAGCATCAAATCGGCAAAATCGCGGTCTTTGGTGATGATTGTCAAATTATTGGCAAGAGCATAACGCCAGATAGTGAAGTCGTGGGCCGGGGTGTTTCCTTCCAGTGTACGTTGATGAACGTACTCCGCCGTTGTCTATTCCGTAATACGCTGGCCCGGCAGGCAGGAGTCTATTATGAAGCGCACCATCAGCTCAAGCTGCCCGCAAAACGGTATAACGGTGGTCCACTAAATCGGCGGCAAACCGAATGCAAGCGGCTACGTCCTCAAGCGTGAGCCAATCGTGGAACGACACAATTTCCTGGGCCGAATCGCCGGCAGCGAGGTATTCCAGCACGTTTTTCACGGGCATCCGAGTGCCTCGAACGGTGGGCCGCCCGCCGCAAATGTTGGGGTCGGTACAAATCCGGTCGGCAAGCTGCGTTGTCATGCTGCAAGTTACGCTCAAATTTAACTCACCGAATCGAGCACAATCGTGACTGGCCCGTCGTTCAGCAGCCGCACCTGCATATCGGCCCCGAACACGCCCGTGGGCACGGGCCGGGCCAGCAGTTCGGCTACCAGCGCCACGAATTGTTGGTACAGCGGCTCGGCCACGGCGGGCGAGGCGGCGGCGGCGTAACTGGGGCGGTTGCCCTTGCGGGCATCGGCGAGCAGCGTGAACTGACTGATGGCCAGCACCTCACCGCCGGTGTCGAGCACCGAGCGGTTCATCTGCCCGGCCGCGTCGGCGAAGATGCGGAGCTGCACCAGCTTGCGGGCCAGGCGGGCGAGGTCGGCCGGGGTGTCGGCAGGGGCGAAGCCAGCCAGCACCAGCAGCCCCGGCCCAATGGCCCCGACTACTTGCCCGTTTACGGAAACGCTGGCTTCGCTAACCCGCTGAATGACAAGGCGCATTTGAATTTTGTGAGGTGGTTTCTGATGGTTGGATTTTGAAGCGGCGGCGGCTGTGTGGTTCGGGCCGACCTTTGCGACGCTTCAATGGGCCGTTGGCTGCCCGTTCGTTCTCTTTCGCCCGCCATGTTGTTTGCAAAGTACGCTTCTGCTCCGCCGCCGCTGGCCGCCGCCGTGCGCTGGGCGCTGGCGGCGGCGGTAGCGGCGGTGGCCGCGTGCCGGCTGTGGCGGCTACCCGAAGCGGGCTTGCCGGACTACGATTCGGTGCGCAACTGGCAGGTGGTGGGAGAGTTGGCGGCGGGCAATTTCGCGCATTTGTTTCACCACGGCAGCCCCGGTTTTCTGCTGTTTTTTGCGGCGGTGGCGCGGGTGTTGGGGCCGGGGTATGTCGGTTTGCAGCTCGTGAACGCCGGGCTGGCGCTGGCCGGACTGGCTTGGTTCGGGGCCTGGGTGGCGGCCGAAGCCCGGCTGCGGCCCGGCCCGGCCGCCGCCGTGGTGCTGCTCGGCGGCACCGGCCTGCTCCTCACCTTCTCGGGCCGCGACTTCACCATGAATTCGTTGGGCTTACTGCTAGGTACGGGGCTGCTGCAAAGCTACTTCCGGCGGCTGCATAGGCCCCCGGCGGCGGCGGGCGGGGCGCTGCTGCGGGCCGTGGGCTGGCTGGCGGCGGGGC
>JANYFQ010000050.1 GCA_025362615.1 Hymenobacter sp.
GTGGGCTTCGGCCCGGTGCAGTTGGCCGTGGCCGACCTCGACGGCGACGGCGACCTGGACTTTATAACCGGCAACAACAACGCGGGGGTGTACTCCGCCAGCATCCGTCTCAATAACGGCAGCGGCACCTTCGGCGGCGGCAGCGACCCGGCCCTGCCCGGCCCGCCCAGCACCTTGGTTACCGGCGATGTGGATGGCGACGGCGACCTGGATTTTGCCACGGATGTGACCTCCCTGGGCACCGTGCGGGTGCAGCTCAACGGGGGCACTGGCCCGGCGTTGGCCACGGCCCCGTCCGCCCCGTCGGCGACCCTGGCTCCCTACCCCAACCCGGCTCGCGGCACAGCCACGCTGCGCCTGCCCGCCGCTGCCCAAAATCATCCTTTGGCCCTGCTCGATGCCTTGGGCCGCGAAATGCGCCGTTACCCGGCCCCGGCCGGGGCCGAGGCCACGCTTGATTTGCACGGGCTGCCCGCCGGGGTGTACGTGCTGCGCAGCGGTGCCGGCAGCCAGCGGTTGGTGATAGAATAGGCAGTTGTTCATCCCATTTTTATGAAATCGGTCCTTTTCTTTTCTATTGCCGGGCTGCTGGCCGTGCGCTCCGGTGCGCCGGTTGCGGCCCAGGCCCCGGCCTGGCAGTCGGTGCAGGGCGTGGCCGTGGCCGTGTCCCCGGCCGCCGGTAGTTCCAACTACTCCGCCGTGACGGCCACCGCCCCCGACGGCGCAGGCAACGTGTACGTGGGCGGCTCGTTTCGGGGCACGGTGGCGCTGGGCAGCCTCACCCTGACCAACCCGGGCACTGGCGAAAGTATGTTTGTAGCCAAGTGGCTGCCGGCCAGTGGCCGCTACGCCTGGGCCGTGCAACGGAACGGCGACTTTCCCTGGGCGCTGGCCCTGAGTGGCAGCAGCGTGTACGTGGCCGCCGGGCAGAATGGCAGCGGCTACGTGGCCAAGCTCGCCGATGCCGGCACTTCGGCCAGCTTCACCTGGGTGCTGCCCACCAGTAGGGTCGCCCCTACCGCCCTGGCCGTGAGCGGGGCCAACGTGTACTTGAGCGGCAGCTTTTCTGGCACGGCCACCCTGGGCAGCACCACCCTCACCAACCCCGACATCTACCCGGATGCCTTCGTCGCCAAAGTGACCGATGCCGGGACCACGGCCAGCTTCGGCTGGGCCAGGAGCGCGGGAGTGGTCGGTTCCGAAGATTTCGGCACGGCCGTAGTGGCTTCCGGCTCGACGGTGTACGTGGCCGGCCTTATCGAGGCCGCAACCCCGGTGTTTGGCAGCCCGGCCCCCGGGCTGGCGGGCGCGTACCTGGTGCGGCTCATCGACAACGGCAGCAGCCCGGCTTTTAACTGGGTGACCACGCTCCGGGACCGGACCAACCCCAACGAGGGTGCCGGAATAAAGGCCATGGCCCTGAACAGTTCGGGGCTGTACCTCACGGGCTCACTCAGTGGCACGGTTGATTTCGGCACCACCACGCTGGTTGGCACCACCAACAGGAGTGGATTTGTGGCCAAATTGACGGACACGGGCAGCGCCGGAATTTTCGCCTGGGCCACCCCGGCGGGAAGCGGCACCAGCGCCCTGGCCGTAACTGGCCCCAACCTCTACGTCGCGGGCACGCTGTTTGGCACCACTGCCACGTTCGGTGGCACGGTGCTGACCAATTCGGACCCGGCCGGCTCGTCACCGGATGCCTTCGTGGCCAAGCTCACCGATGCCGGCACCAGCGGCACTTTCCGGTGGGCCAAAAGCGCCGGGGGGGCCGGCAACACCGGCCCCAACCCTTCGCGCGACCGGGACGATGCCAGTGCCATCGCGTTGAGTGGAAACACGGTGTTCGTGGCCGGGCGCACGTTTTGTGCCACCGCCAGCTTTGCCCCGCTGACCCTGACCAACCCAACCGGCAATAGCATTGGCTTCCTGGCTTCGCTCGCCGACCCGACGCTGGCCGCTACGCCCGCTGCCAGCTTGGCCGCGCCCGCCACCTGCTTCCCCAGCCCGGCCCACGGCAGCGTGAGGGTGTCCATCGGCGCTGCCCGCCAGCCCTTGGCGCTGCTCGATGCCCTGGGCCGCGAAGTGCGCCGCTACCCCGCCCCGGCCGGGGCTGAAGTTACGCTCGACCTGCGCGGGCTGCCGGCCGGGGTGTACGGGCTGCGAAGCGGCAGCGCCAGCCAGCGGCTGGTGGTAGAGTAATTCACTGACTTTTTGTTTGACCAACATTTTTT
>JANYFQ010000527.1 GCA_025362615.1 Hymenobacter sp.
GTTGGGGTTCGGCCAACCGCTCGTACCAAACCGGGGGTAGGCTCCCGTTGGTCACCAACCCCCGGCTCTGCTGTTGAACCCCGTTGGGGTTCGGGCGCCACGTAACATCAGTTAATAATTCTGGGGCAGCTGACGCAAGGCGAAACGGGAGCTTCGCGGTACAAGCCCGTGCCGTCCGCCTTATGCCGGGGGCAAATCCAGGTCCAGCAACTGGTTGTTCATGCACTTGAAGTGGCCTTGCGGGCACGTATCGAACCCGATTTTGGAGCACGGGCGGCACGGCAGGCCCGGCACTTCGAGCACCTTGAAAGCCGTGCGAAACGGGTACATCCCGAAGGCCGGCACGGTGTTGCCCCACACGCTGAAAATCTGCTTGCGGAAGGCCGCCGCAATGTGCATCAGCCCCGTGTCGTGGCTCACCACGAACTGCGCCTGCCGCAGCAGCGAGGCCGACTGATGCAGCGAATACCGCCCGCAACCGTTGAAAATAAAGGGGTTGGCGGGCGGTTGCAGGGGCGATGTTTTGGGAAAGTAGTACGGGCTTTCGGGCAGCCGGCCGGTGGGGGCCGCCTGGGCCGCGCCCTGCTCGAAAGCCAGCTCGATGACGTGGGCCGTGGTTTCGTCCTCCGGGCCGCCCAGCAGCACGATGGGGCGCGGCGCGAGGCGGGCGCACAGCTCAATCAACTTGTTTACGGGCAGGCGCTTGGTGGCGTGCGCCGCCCCAATGGCCACCGCCACGTAGCTGCCCCGCCGGAAGGGCGCGGGCAGGTCGGCCAGGTCCACGTCCTGGCCTTCGGGGATGAAGTAATCCAGCCCGCCGCCGTCGTCGCGCACGCCCAGCGGGGCGGCGGCGGCCAGGTAGCGGTCCACGATGTGCTGCCGGGGCAAGAGGTCGATTTTGGCCCGCACCAGCAGCCACTTGCGCCCGTTGAGCTTGCGAAAGCTGCTGGCCGGCACCCGCAGTTGCAGCTTGATGAGGCGGGTGCGCAGGTTGTGGTGCAAATCGACCACGAAATCAAACTTCTCGGCCCGCAGCTCGGCCACCAATTCGGCCAGCGAGCCGCTCAATACGTGTACTTTGGCCACGTAAGGGTTGGCATCGAGCAGCCCCCGGTAGGCGGGCTTGGTGGCAAAATGAACCTCGGCCCCCGGCACCTGCCGCGCCAACGCCCGCACCGCCGGCGTGGTCAGCACAATGTCGCCGATGGAAGAAAAACGGAGAACGAGGATTTTCATGAGAAAGGACGAGTACCCCCAAGCTGTGCTTGGGAATACTCAAATCGTGGACACGTCACCGTAAAACGATTGAGTTACTCCCAAGCACAGCTTGGGGGTACACCGGGTAGCGTCGGCACGCTACCCAAACAACGACTTTTGAAACTCAAGCGGCGGCACAATCCCCGCCTTACGGGCCGCAAAATACGCCGCCACTTCGTCGGCCGACTTCGCATTGAACGTCATTTCCTTCGTCAGCAAGCCTTTGCGGCCCATCAGTACGCCGAAGCGCATATCGGCGTAGCCGTCGGTGTGGTGGGCATCGGGGTTGATGCTGAGCTGCACGCCCTGGGCCAGGGCGTAGCGCACCCAGCGCCAGTCGAGGTCGAGCCGCCAGGGGTTGGCGTTGATTTCAATGATGACGCGGTGCCTGGCGCAGGCATCGATGACGGCTTTATAATCAATCGGGTAGCCGGGGCGGCGCAGCAGCAGGCGGCCCGTGGGGTGGCCGAGCATGGTGCAGTACGGGTTTTCGATGGCCCGCAGCAGGCGGTCGGTGGCCTTGCGCTCGTCCATTTTGAGGTTGGAATGCACCGAGGCCACCACAAAATCGAACGAGGCCAGCACGGCGGGCGAATAATCCAGCTCGCCGCCGGCCAGAATGTCGGCCTCAATGCCCTTGAAAATGCGAAACGGGGCCAGCTCCGCATTCAGCTTATCAATCTCGTCGTGCTGCTGCCGCACGCGCTCCGGGCTGAGGCCGTTGGCGTAGTGCGCGGCCTGCGAATGGTCGCAGATGCCCAGGTACTGGTAGCCGTGGTCGCGGAGCCAGGTGGCCATGTCGCGCAGCGAGTGGCTGCCGTCGGAGTACGTGCTGTGGTTGTGGAGCGAGCCGCGCAGGTCGCGGTCTTCGAGCAACTGCGGCAGCTTGTCGGCGGCGGCCAGGGCCAGCTCGTCCAGCCCTTCGCGCAGCTCCGGGGCGATGAACGGCAGGCCGACTTGGGCAAAAAACCCGGCCTCGTCGGCGAAGCCGCCGCGCCGCACGGCTTGCCGCAGCGTGGCCGGGCCGCCGGGGGCGGGCGCCGGGGCACCTTCGGGGCGCAAGGCGGCCAGCGGCGCGTCGAGGTGGGCGGCGGCGGCGGAGTGCAGCAGCAGCTCGGCGGCAAAACCGGCGGGCGTGGTGAGCAGGATTTCGACCGGCACCGCGCCCTCGGCGGTGGTGCCGCGCCAGGCCCAGGGGCCGGCGCGGCGCGGGTCGGGCACGAGGGCCGGCTGCTGGCCCAGCAGGGCGTGGGCGGCGGCGGGGTCGGGCACGGCGGCCAGCACCTGCACCGTGCCCACGGTTTCGAGGTGGCGGCGCACGTCGCCGGTAATGGCTACTTGCTCATCAGCCAACTGCAAGCCGTTTCTCAAATAGTTCACCAACTCCTGCCCCAGTTGCTCGGCCTGCGGAAAGAGCAGGCGGCCCCGGCTTTCGGCGGCAAACTCAAGGGCTTCTAAAATTCCTTCCTGGGTCTTTTTGCCGAAGCCTTTGAGCTTGCTCACGCGGTCGGTTTCGGCGGCTTCGCGCAGTTGGTCGGCGTCCTCAATGCCCAGCTCCAGCCACAGGCTGCGGAGCTTTTTGGGGCCGATGCCCTTCACTTTCAGCAGGGCCACAATGCCGGGCGGGGTGGTGTCGAGCAGGCGCTGCAAGTCGGCAAACGTGCCGGTGTCGAGCAGCTCGGCCACCTTGGCGGCGGCGGTTTTGCTCAGGCCCGTGCGGTCGGGCAGGCCGGGGCGCTCCACTTCGGCTACGGCAAAGCGCAGGGCTTCGAGGGCATCGGCGGTGCCCTGCATGGCTCGCACCTTGAAGGGGTTTTCGTCGTGCAGCTCCATCAGCTGCGCCGCCAGCCGGAAGGCGCGGGTCAGGGCGCGGTTGTCCACGGGAAGAAGGGAAATGAGGGTGGGGTTGGAACCGCGAAGGTAGCCACGGGGCGGGGGGCAGCCGGCGGCCTTTGTCTCAGCAAAAGCCGCCCACCGTTATTTCACCACGTCCACGCCGTACGAGCTGAAACTTGCTGTCGGAGGTCAGCACGGGCAGGGTTTCGGGCAGGGCTTGCGCGATGATGAGCAAATCGAACGGGTCGCCGTGGTCCGGTGTCCACGGCACGGCTTGTAACTGCTGTCACGCGGGTGATGTGAGCGTCTTGCGTTTCTTGTTGCTTGTTTCTAAACAAGACCGTTCAAATTGTTTGGGTTGAAAGCCGTTTTTTGAACTCGTTTATCCAAGCACCCCCGGCGAAGCCTTGAACAAGAAACAAGAAACAAGAAACAAGAAACAAGAAACAAGACTTGCCGCCGCGCCGGCGGCCTAAAAGTCCAGGTCTTCGGGCTCGCCCAGTACCTTGCGGCCTGTCAGGAGGGCGTCGTTGTACCAGTCGGCGATGCTGTGCGGCTCGTCGTCGGAGCAGGGGGGCTGGGCAATGCCCCACGCCTGCCGCTGGCAGTAGGCCTCGTAGGCCTGGGGCAGGCTGGCAAGCAGTTTTTGCTTGCGGTAGGCGTAGCTGGCCTCGCGCACGGCCAGGCGCCAGTCGGCGCCGGCGGCAATGGGCACGGGCTCCTCCACGTCGTCCAAAAAGTGCAGCACCCGCTCCAGTTCCTCGTCTTCCCAGGTGCTGGGCGGGTTGGCGGCTTCGTAGGAGGTGCGCTGCCGGTTGAGGGCCGCCGGCTCGAACTGCTGGGCGAAGGCCCCAAGCAGGACCCGGGCTTCGTCGTAAGGCAGGTAGGCGGGGCGCGGGTCGGCGGGGGCGGGGGCTTCGGCGGGGGCTTCGGCGGCGGCGGCTTCGTGCAGAGCCTTGTTGTGGGCGCGCCAGGCATCCATGTACCGTTCTTCCTTAACGCCGCGCAGGTCGGGCAGGCGCAGCAGGCGGCCGTTGCCGGTGCGCTGGTTGTGGAACTCGTACCACTCCGACACCGCGTCGAACATAAAATGGTTTTCGTCCGCTGCGTCGGGGTCGGGGTCCAACTGGTGCTTCACGTCCTCGTAGCGTTGCCAGGTGCTGAAGCGCCCCCCCCACTCGTTCTGCAACTCGTCCTCGTAGTCGGCCTGCTCCACCCAGGCCAGGTACAGGTCCAGCTCTTCGGGCGTGATGGGCGGAATGGCCGTGCAGTTTTCGATGCGGCTGCTCAGGGTGTCGAAATCGGCGCTGGTCTGCACCCCCGGCACCGTCGCCTGCTCGGCCCGCCACTGGCATTGCAGGTCGAAGAGCTTCTTCTGCTGAATGTCCCAGAGCCGCTCGTAGGCTTCCGCCTCAAACTGCGTGAGCTGCCCCGTGAGGTGGCGCTCGTAGAAGTCGCCGTACTGCGCCCACAGGTGGCGGCGTGCCACGTACGCGCGCACAAACTCCTCGCGCACCGCCGGCTGGTAGGGCGCAAAAAAGGCATCGTAGCGCGGGTTGGCCAGCACGTCGGCCGCCACCTGGGCATCCACCAGGGCGTGCTGCTGGTGCTCTTCGGCGGCTTTCTGGTGGTGGTGGTAGTACGGTTCGGGGGCGGGGGCGGGCTGTTCCGAGGCTGCGTCGTCGGCCATGAGTCGGTTGAAAAAAAGTGGCGAGGGGGGGGGGAACA
>JANYFQ010000051.1 GCA_025362615.1 Hymenobacter sp.
CCAGGATGATGCCGTTGCGGACCACGATACCCAGCAAGCTGTTGATGCCCAGAAAAGCCGTCATGCCCAGCGGGTTGCCCGTTACCCAAAGGCCGAACATGGCCCCCGGCAGGCTCAAAAAGAACGTGGAGAGCACAATCAGCGCCCGGCCCACGTGGCGGAATTGCAGGAGCAGCGTCAGGAAAATCAGCAAAAAGCTCAGGCCCAGGGCCATGTTGGTGGCGGGCGCGGCATCGCGGCCCGACTCGTCGTCGCCGCCGTATTCGAGGTGGGTGCCGGTCGGCAGCTTCAGCGCGTCGAGCTGGGGGCGCACGTCGGCCAAAATCTGGGCGGCCACCCGGCCGAAGTCGGTGTCGCTGCTCACCGTGAGGGTCCGCAAGCCGTTGCGGCGCACGATGTTGCTCAGGTGCCAGGCCGGCACCACGTCGGCCACCTGGCGCAGGGGCACCTTGGTGTTGTAAGCCGTCGTCACGTACACCTGGCTCACGTCGCTGAGCTTTTGGCGGTCCTGCTCGTCGAGGCGCAGCACGATGTCCAGGGGCTTGTCGCCCTCCCAGAGCGTCGAAACCGGGTAGCCTTTAAGGCTGCCGCCCAGGGTTTGGGCCACGGCTTCCTTGCTCACGCCCAGGCGGTCGGCCTCGTCGGGCTTCACGCGCACGGCCACGCCCAGGGTGGGGTTGCGCCAGTCGTCGCGCACGAAGTGGGTGTTGGGCGTGGCCGCGAATATTTGCGCCACCTGCTGGCCCACGGTCCGCAGGTCGGCGGCGTCGTCGCTCACCACGCGCACTTCCAGCGGGGCCTTGGTTTCCTTCCAGCTCAGGCGGCGCACCCGCACCGAGCCTTCGGGCACCACTTGCTGGAGCGAATGGGTGTATTCCTTCGCTAGCTCCACCGTGGCCTCGCCGCTGACGGTGTTGATGAACACCTGGGCGTAGTTTTCGGCCGGGGCCTCGGGGGCGTAGCTGGAATAGAAGCGCGGCGAGCCCGTGCCGATAAAGCTCACCACCTGGCTGATGCGCTTGTCGCCCTTGATGGCGGCCGTCACGCGGTCCACGGCCTTTTCGGTCTGGGCCACCGGGGTGCCTTCGGGCAGCCACATTTCCAGGTTGAACTGGTCGCGCTCCGAGTAGGGCAGGTACTCAAACTTCACCTGCGAGCCGAACACGCCGGCAAACGCGAGCGAGGCGAAGCCCAGCGTCAGCACCAGCTTGGGATGGGCAAAGGCCCAGTCCACGGCCCGGTTGAAGCGGCCCTGCACCCGGTCAATCACCGAGGGCTTGGCCGCCGGCGCGTCGGGCGCGTCGGCCGCCTTGCCGTGCAGCCCCTTGCGGATGGCGAAGTAGCAAAGCGAGGGCGTGAGCAGCATCGACACCAGCAGCGAGGCCGTCAGGGCCACCGTCACGGTGGCCGGAATGTGCAGCGAAAACTCGCGCGTCAGCCCCGTGTACACGATGGCCGAGGGCAGGAAGGCGAAGATGATGGCCGCCGTGGCCGCCAGCACCGGCACGAACAGCGCCGTGGCCGAGCGCCAAGCGGCCTGCCAGCGGTCCATGCCCTCGTCGAGCTTCTCCACGTAGTTGTCCACCACCACGATGGCGTCGTCCACGACCATGCCTAGCACAATCACGAGCGCGGCCAGCGACACCTGCTGAATCTCCATGCCCAACATATTCAAAATGCCGAAGGTGATGAGGATGGACAGCGGGCAGGCAATGGCCGAAATCAGCGCAATCCGCAACGGCAGCAGCAGCAGCACCACGGCAATCACCGAGGCCACGGCAATACTCAGCTCCAGGAAAAAATCCTTCAGCTTGTGGTCCACCACCCGCGGCTGACTCACGATTTGCTGCACCCGCACCCCGGCCGGAAACCGGGCTTCCACCTCCTTGATGCGGGCATCCAGCTTGTCGCCAAACCACACCATGTTGTTGCCCGGCTGCATCTCCACGGTCAGCATCACTGCCGACTGCCCGTCAATCTTGATGCGCGAGGCCAGCTCCTCGTCGCGGCGCTCCAGCCGGGCCACGTCGCGTAGCCGCACCTGGCTGCCCGAGGCCGGGTCGCTGTACACCAACTGGTTGGCCAGCGCCTCCTGCGAGCGGTACAGCCCTTCGGTGAACACCGGCACGTCGGCGCCCGGCAGGGCCAGCTCGCCGGAGTAGCCCACGTTGTTCTGGCGTTGCAACGCCTGCCCAATCAGCCCGAAGTCCAACCCGTACTGGCGCAGCCGGTCGGCCGAGGTCGTCACGTACACCTGCTCGCGCTGCTCGCCGTAGCGCCGGATTTTCGACACCTGCGGCAGGGTCTTGATGGCATCTTCCAGTTGGTCGAGGTACTCTTTCAGGTCGGCGTAGGAGCGGTCCTGGGCCGTCACGGCCAGCATCAGGGCCGCCACGTCGCCAAATTCGCCGTTCACGAACGGCCCCTGCACGCCCGGCGGCAGCGCCGGCCGGTTGGCGTTGAGGCCGTCCTGGAGCTTGGCCCAGAACTTGTCGGTGTCCGTCACCCAGTCTTGCAGGGTCACGTTCACCACCACCGCCCCGGCCTTGGTCGTGGAGTAGGTTTTCTCCTTCCGCACCTCCTTGTAGCCAAAGAGTTGCTGCTCCAGGCGCTTGGTCACCTGGTTTTCCACTTCCAGCTCGCTCGCGCCGGGGTAGGCCGCCAGCACCAGCCCCTGCCGGATGGTGATGCGCGGGTCCTCCATGCGCGGCATACTGTAAATGGCCCAGATGCCCGCCAGCGCCAGCATCAGGGTCAGGCCAAACGTGACCTGCTTGTATTTCATGGCCGCCTCAATCAGGTTGATGCGGCGCGTTTTCTTCGGGTTTTCCATGACCAAAAAAGCTGAAAAGGGGAGCTGAAAAGATTACTGAATCACGCGGATGGCCTGCCCGTCGTGCAGCCGCTGCTGCCCGGCCACCACCACCCGCTCGTTGGCCGCCAGGCCCTGGGCCACCACCACTTGGTTGCCCTGCACCGGCCCCAGCACCACCCGGCGGCGGCGGGCCGTGTGGGTCGCCGCGTCGGCCACGTACACCACGCTCGCGCCGTCGGCCTCCTGCACCACCAGTTGCGGGGCCACCGCCACCACCGGGGCCGCCGGCCCGGCCGGCAGCGGAATCCGCAGGCTGGCCAGCATCCCCGGCAGCAGGTGCAGGCCGGGGTTGGGCAGCAGCACCTTCACATAAAAGCTGCGCGAAGCCGCATCGGCCACCGGGTTGATGACCTGCACCGTGCCCCGCACCTCACGCCCCAGCGCCGGCACCAGTACCCGCACGGCCGCGCCCCGCACCATGCGGCCAATCTCGGCCTCCGGCACCACCGCCCGCGCAAACACCTGCGCGGTCTTAATCAGGCTGAACGCCGGCGCACCCGGCATCGCCGCCACGCCCGGCTCCACCAGTTTGGCCGCCACCAGCCCTGCGAACGGTGCCCGCAACCCAGTGTCAGCCAGGTGCTTGCGGGCCACGCGGGCACTGGCTTCGGCCCGCTGCAAGCCGGCGGTGGCCTGCACCAGTTCCCGCTCCGTCAGGCTCTCGGCCTTGAAGAGCTGCTGCGAGCGCCGGGCGTTGTCGCGGGCCTCCAGCACCGAAGCGTCGGCCCCGGCCAGCAGCCCGGCGTATTCCTCGGGGTTGAGGGTGGCCAGCAACTGACCGGCCCGCACCGGGTCGCCCTCGCGCACCAGCACTTGCTGCACCGCCCCGGCCACGTTGAAGGCCAGACTGGCCGTGTTCTCGGCCTCAATGGTGCCGCTGTAAGTCTGCTCGGCAGCGCCGGTGCTCGTACCAACGGCCTGCACCTGCACGGCCACCGCCTCGGCGCGTTGGGGGGTGGCTGCCTGGGCGGTGCCCGCCGTTGGCTGGTCGGCAGCGGATTTGGAGCAAGCCGCTACGCCCAGCAACAGGACGCTGGCGACCAAATGAATGGGTTTGGGGGAAGTGGGCATTGGAGAAAAGGGTTTGAAGGTTTGACTTGATGGCAGAAATTTACTTTTGTTCATAAAATGACTGTTAGTCCGACTACGCAAAAAAAAGTCGGTTGTTGGAGCGTGGACAACCAGGGAGAGCAGCAAAAGAAGCAGTTTGGGAATCATAATCCATAAAGTGACTGACGGTCCAAAATGTTTTAGAAAAAAGGGCATCGCCCCTTTTTTTCTTGATTATCCGCCAGTCGGGCTATTTTGAAACCTGCAAACCGCCTTTCAGGGCTGCCAAGTAGGTGTCAAATAACTCGTTGATGTCGATGTGCATATCCTCTCTGAGATAATGGCCCTTGCTGACGATGAACTGCATGATGCCGTAGGAACCCGCCCACAGCGTATTGGCCAGCAGTTCCGTTTTGAGGTCAGTCCGAATGGAGCCGTCTTGCTTGCCTTCGTCCATCAGTTCCATCACGAGCTGGTAAATGGCGTGGCTCGTTTCGTACACCACCGCCGGGTTGGTGCTGGTGAAGGGCGACTCAAAAAAGGCAATGAAGCCAAAGTAAACAGGGTTGGCCACCACAAATTCGTAGTACGACCGGGTGAAGCGCAGGATTTTGTCGAGGCCGCTACCGTCGCCTTGCACCGCCTGCACAAAATGCTGGTGCAGCTCCTGCAACGCCTGCTCGTTGATGGCCAGCAGAATATCCTCCTTGCTGCGGTAATGTCGGTAAAGGGTACCCTTGCCCAACTCGGCCTCGGCGGCGATGTCGTCAATGGTGGCCACCACGATGCCCTTGGCCAGGAAGACCTTCTTGGCCGCCGCTAATATGGTCACCTCTCGGTGAACTTTTTCGCGTTGCTTACGTTCCAGAACTCCCATTTTCGTAGCTGGTCATTTTGTGACTAACGGTCCAAAGATACGAAAAGTTTTTGAATCCGGTGTTTTGGTGAAACATTTTTCTTTGGAGCCACTACCCAATCCAGCGCGGTACCGGACGAGTAGTCGTCAATTACTCGCCGTCTAATTCTCAGGCTGTCATTTTGACTTTAGGCGAAGCAGGTGGCCAGTCCCAAACCCGCAGTACAAGTTGGGTATGCGGACTGGGGCGGCGGACCTCTCTGTTAAGATGGAAACACCGGATGCCCGAAAAAACGAAGAGGCGGCACCCACCCAGGTACCGCCTCATTCGTGTGGGCAACGCATCCACCCAGATGCCTTGCGCCGTTTCCCCTCTTCTTCTCCTCTTCCAACCTCGGCTGTAGCGGAAGGACTTGAACCTCCACGAAGTAGTTAGCCGGCAACGAAGCCGATTTCTCCCAAACCTTCACCCCCGAGATAGGAGGGTATGTCTGCCAGTTTCACCACGCTACAGTATTTATTCGTCAGCCATTCGCTTCTGAACGCTGCAAAGGTAGTGATAAGTCGCGGTTGATTGCAAGTTTTTAGCGGTTTTTCCTTAAAATTTGCAATAAGTTAAATTTTCGTGCCTTAACTTTGCAGCCCCTTCAATTCATGGCTTTTAATATGGCACGTAATTACGAACTTGATGATACCGACCGAAAAATCCTGAACCTGCTCATTCAGGACGCTAAGATGCCTTACACCGAAATCGCCCGCAAGGTCCACGTTTCGGGCGGTACGGTCCACGTGCGCATGGCGCGGCTCGAAGAATTGGGCATTGTGCAGGGGGCCACGCTGCGCATCGATTTTCAGAAGCTGGGCTATGGGGTCAATGCTTTCTTAGGGATTTACCTGCTGCGTAGCTCCGTGTACGCCAGCGTAGTAGAGCAGTTGCGCGAGATACCGGAAGTTGTCAGCATCCACTTCACCACCGGTGCTTACGGCGTGTTCGCCCGGCTCATCTGCCGCGACACGCAGCACCTGCGCGACGTGCTGCACGACCGGGTGCAGCTTATTGAGGGCATCGAGCGCACCGAAACCCTGATTTCGCTGG
>JANYFQ010000600.1 GCA_025362615.1 Hymenobacter sp.
GGTTCCATAGCCTTCGGATTGCCGGCAGCTGGTTCCGAAGGCTATGGAACCCCGTTGGGGTTCGGGCACCGCGTAACAGCAGCTACTAACAAGCAACAAGCAACGAGAAACAAGAAGCAGCCCGCGTAACACCAGTTATCAGGGATAGCAAACGCCTCATCTCCGCGTATATTTCTTCCAAAATGGCCCCGTATTAAATGAAGGTTTGATGATTTTCTAATCTTCACAATAAAAAAATGCCCGTTTCGTAACGATTGGCTGAATATGGCGGAAATGTTTGCGGATATTTGAAAAATTTTCGATATGTTTGCAATCCCGTTCGCTCGCAAAGTGCGGGACTTCATCAACCAAACCCAACTTCTTTTTTAATGAACCAGAAATTTTACGCGCTCGGCCTCGGCCTTTCGGTCCTCGCCCTCAACGCTGCTCAGGCCCAGGATGCCCAGCGTCAGGCCCAGTCTCTTGTTCCGCGCCGCACTTGCGCCGCCGTCGAGGTCCTCAACAACCAACTGGCCGCTGACCCCGGCCTCGCCCAGGCCCGCACCGCTATCGAGCGCCAAACAGCCAGCTTCGTAGCGAACGCCGCCAACACGGCTCAGCGTGGTGCGGCAGCCATTTCGGTTACCATTCCGGTCGTGGTTCACGTGGTGTACGGCACGGCGGCCGAGAACATCTCGGATGCTCAAATTGCCTCGCAGATTGCGACGCTGAACGAAGATTTTCACAAACTGAACGCCGATGCCGGCTCCGTGCCGGCTGCTTTCGCGGGCTTGGCGGCCGACCCTGGAATCCAATTCGTACTCGCCAAGCGCGACCCCAACGGCCTTGCCACCACGGGCATTGACCGGAAATCGCAGGCAGCCCCGTCGGGCGGCTGGGGCACCAACGATGCCATTAAGAAAACGGCTAACGGCGGCGTAGCCCCCTGGGATGCCACCAAGTACCTCAACTTTTGGGTTGGTACCATCGGCGGCGGCATTCTGGGCTACGCCCAGTTCCCAGGCGGCCCGGTCAGCACCGACGGCGTGGTCATCAGCCCCACGTATTTCGGCCGCACCGGCTCCGTGACGGCTCCGTACAACCTGGGTCGCACTGCCAGCCACGAAGTGGGCCACTGGCTGAACCTGAACCACATCTGGGGCGATGACAACGGTGCCTGCTCCGGCACCGACAACGTGAGCGACACCCCTAACCAGGGGGCTGAGAATTACGGCAAGCCCGCCTTCCCCAAAGTGTCGTGTTCGAACGGCCCCAACGGCGATATGTTCATGAACTACATGGACTACGTGGACGACAATGCCATGTTCATGTTCAGCACCGGCCAGAGCAACCGCATGAACGCCCTGTTTGCCGCTGGCGGTGCCCGCGTGGGCCTGCTCACCTCGCAAGGAGGCGTAGCTCCCGGCACCACGCCGCCGCCCACCACCGTTACCTACTGCGCCAGCAAAGGCACCAACGTGGCCTACGAGTACATCGACCTCGTTAGCCTCGGCAGCATCAACCGCACCTCGGGTGCTGATGCCGGTTACTACAACGGCACGGCCCTGAGCACCACCGTGGCCGCTGGCAGCAGCCAGACCATCAGCTTTTCGGCTGGCTTCGTGGGCACCGCTTACTCCGAGTACGTGAAAATTTACGCCGACTGGAACAAGAACGGCGTGTTCACCGATGCCGGCGAAACCATCGTGAGTGCCGCTGCCAGCAGTGCCGCTACCACCCGCACGGCCACCTTCACGGTGCCAGTTGGGGCCAAAAACGGGGCCACCCGCCTGCGCGTGGTGCTCAGCGACAACGCTGCCACTGCTAGCTGCGGTACTTACAGCTACGGCGAAACCGAGGATTATACCCTCAACGTAACCGGTGGCGTGGCCCGCACTGCCGCCACCACCCTGGCCGCCAACACGCTCAGCGTATATCCCAACCCCGCTACCACGGTGCTGAACCTGGTGCGTACCGATGGCGAAACCCGCCCTACAGTGCGCGTGAGCGACCTGAGCGGTAACGAAATGCGCGGTACGGCCCTCAATGGCAACGCCCTCGACATTGCTGCGCTGCCCAAGGGCACGTATATGCTCACCGTGAACGACGGCAAAACCGTTTCGCACCAGCGGTTTGTGAAGGAGTAGCGGTTAAAAAATTATGTTAATGAGCGAGTGAGTGGGTGGTTTTCAATGAGTGAGTGAGCGAATGAGTGGATGAGTGAATTATTAGTTGGCAATGCGTCGCCAAACGCCAGCAAACGTAACCGCACTATCAATTCACTCATTCACTCATTCACTCATTCACTCATTCACTCACTGAAAAACAGGCCCGCCGTTTCGGTGGGCCTGTTTTTTTGTAGCTTCGCCCCATGAAAACGCTGTATTTGCTTCGCCACGCCAAGTCAAGCTGGAGTTTTGACGATTTAAGCGACCACGACCGCCCCCTCAACGGGCGCGGACGCGACGACGCCCCCCACATGGGGCAGGCGTTGCACAAGCGGGGCATTCTGCCCGATATTGTGCTGGCTTCGTCGGCAGTGCGGGCTTTGAGCACCGCCGTGCTCGTGACCCGCGAAATGGGCTACCCGCACGATAAGATTCGCGTCGAACCGGCTATCTACCAGGCCGATGTGCCTACTTTATTGGGCATTGTTCACAGCCTGCCCGCTGGGGCCGAGTCAGCAATGCTCGTGGGCCATAACCCTACCTTTACCGATTTGGCCAACGAACTTTCGCCTGCTTCGCCCATCCAGGAAATGCCCACGGCCGGCGTAGTGTGCTTGCGCTTTGCAGTGGACAATTGGGCCGAAGCAGCCCGCAAAAATGCCGAGTTTTATTTCTTCGATTACCCCAAAAACGGAGAATAGATACTACGCGGTTGGCGGCGGTTGGCGCGGGCCTCCTGGCCCGTGCCGCCTACTAGCGGGCCTCTGGCCCACACCCCAGGCCGAAATCGTTGGGGGTTGTCCAACGCAAGTCGTTCAACGATTGGGGGCCAGAGGCCCCCAAGTAGGCGGCACGGGCCAGGAGGCCCGCGCCAAAACCGCGTAGCCAACCGCGTAACTTCCGCAGACAAGGCAGCGGGGTTTTTATCTCGACGGATGGGCATCGGCCGTAGCTCTACGTAAGCACTCCCGATGAATTACGCGCCCCCGGCCACAATTCGGGGTGCGGGTTTTTGCGCTGCAAAGCATTCGCCTTTAATCCATTCTGCCTTTTATGCAAACCCTTGCCCGCGACCTGAGCTGGCTGCGCTTCAACGCCCGCGTACTCCAGGAAGCCCAAAGCCCCACGGTGCCGCTGCTCGAACGCCTGAAATTTCTGGCCATCTTCAGCAGCAACCTGGACGAGTTTTTTAAGGTGCGCGTGGCCACGTTGCGTCGGTTGGCCCAGCTCAAAAAGAAAACCCGCGCCCGCCTCACCGAGCCGCCCCGCCGGACGCTCAAGGCCGTGCTGGCCGAAGTAAACCAGCAGCAGGCCGATTTTGGCCACACTTTCCGCGAGCTGTTGCTGCCGGCCTTGCGGGCCGAGCGCATTCACCTCTGCGCCCCCGACGAGCTGAGCGCCGAACAGCAAGCGTGGGTGCGGGCCTATTTTCAGGAGCACGTTGCGGCCCTGCTCACGCCCGTTGCGCTGGACGATGCCCTGCCCGAGCTGTTCCTGAAAGACCAGGCCGTGTACCTCACGCTGCACCTCACCGAACCCACCGCTGCCGGCCTCCCCGCCGCGCAGGTAGCGGTGCTGGAGTTGCCCACCAAGCGCCACGGCGGCCGCTTCGTGCGCCTGCCCGACACTGGCGACGACCGCTACGTGGTGTTTCTCGATGATGTCGTGCGCTGCGGCGTGGCCGATTTATTTCCGACCTACGGCCGCGTGACGGTCAATTCCATCAAGCTCTCGCGCGATGCCGAGCTGGATATTGACGAGGAAGTGCCGGGCGACGTGATGGAAAAAATCCGGCGCAGCGTGGCCAAACGCGCCACCGGCTACCCCGCCCGCCTCCTCTACGACCCCGAACTGCCGGCCGCCGTGCTGGCCGCCATCCAGCAGAAAACCGGCATCACCGACGAGGCCCTGGTGGTGGGCAGCCGCTACCATAATTTCCGCGATTTTTTCGGTTTTCCCAACTTCGGCGAAGCCCGCCTGGCCTACCCCCGGCAGTTGCCGGTGCCGCACCGCACCCTGCCGCGCACGGGGAGCCTGCTAGCCGCCATTGCCGCCCGCGACCACCTCCTGCACCCGCCCTACCACAGCTTCGACTACGTGACGCGCCTGCTGCGCGAAGCCGCCCGCGACCCCCGCGTGTCGGCCATCCGCATCACGCTCTACCGCGTGGCCGACAAAAGCGCCGTGGCCAAAGCCCTGCTCAAAGCCGCCCGCAACGGCAAGCAGGTCACGGCCGTTATCGAGCTGAAGGCCCGCTTCGATGAGGAATCCAACCTGTACTGGGCCGAAAAACTGCAACGCGCCGGGGCGCAGGTCGTCCTCACGCCGCCCGAGTTGAAGTGCCATGCCAAACTGCTGCTAATTGCCCGCCGCGAAGCCGACGAAACCACCCGCCACTACGCCTACCTCAGCACCGGCAACTTCAACGAAGCCACCAGTCAGGTGTACACCGACCACGGCCTGTTCACGGCCGACGAGCGGCTGACCACCGAAGTGGCCGCCACCTTCGCCTACCTCGCCGACCCCGCCGCCGGTCCGCCCGCCTTGCAACACCTGTTGGTAGCGCCGTTTGGCCTGAAAACCAGCCTCGAAGCACTCATTGATTTCGAAATAAAGGAAGCCAAAAAAGGCCGTCCGGCCGCCATCATCGTTAAAATAAACGCCCTCGAACACCCCGGTATGATGCAGCGCCTCTACGCCGCCAGCGCCGCCGGTGTACAAATTGAGCTGATTGTGCGCGGCATCGGCTGCCTGCTGCCCGGCCAGAAAGGATTGAGCGAAAACATCCGCCAGCGCAGCCTTGTGGACCGCTACCTGGAGCACAGCCGGGTGTACGTGTTTGGCCACGGTGGCACGGAAAAAGTCTATTTATCATCGGCCGATTGGATGACCCGCAACCTCGAACGCCGCGTCGAAGTCGCCTTTCCCCTGCTCGACGAAACACTACGGGCCGAAGTGCGCCAACTCCTCGATTTTCAGCGCCACGACAACGTGAAAGCCCGCGATTTCGACAATAATTTTATTGCCCCAACCTCCGGCGAAAAGCCCCTGCGGGCCCAAACCGAAACCCGCCGCTGGCTGAAATCCCGCCGGTAGGCCAGTGGCCGGACGAATCGCCCGAAGGGCTTCGTCCGGC
>JANYFQ010000637.1 GCA_025362615.1 Hymenobacter sp.
GGTAGCCGGTCAGACCGCCTGAAAAAAGCGGGCGGGCGGCAAAAAAGCCGCCCGCCCGCACCGCCTACGGCAAATCGACTTTTTAAACAACTGCAGCGTCAGTCGGCAATTCAAACGGCGAAATCAATTTAATCAGCGTCAATCAGCGATTTTATGGCTACCTCCCTTCAACACCTCGACTCTTACGACGCTTCCAACTTCATCGACATCAGTGCCAAGCGCTTTGGGCTCGTGGTGGCTGACTGGAACCGTACGCTCACCGAAGTACTCAGCAATGGGGCTTACGAGACCCTGCTCAAGCACGGGGCCGTGGCCGAAAACATCTTCCGCAACACCGTGCCGGGCACGTTTGAGCTGACCCTGGGGGCGCAGCTGCTGGCCCAGCACGACGAGATTGATGCCGTGATTTGCCTGGGCGTCGTCATTCGGGGCGACACCAAGCACGACGATTACATCAATCACGCCGTGGCGCAGGGGCTGACGACGGTGGGGTTGAAATTCAACAAACCCGTCATCTTCGGGGTCGTGACGACCAATACACTGGAGCAGGCGCAGGACCGCGCCGGTGGCAAGCTGGGCAACAAAGGCACCGAGGCGGCGGTGGCGGCCATTCAGATGCTGGGGTTTTAGCGCTGCGTGGTGGGGCGGCGGGGTCCGAAGGTTTCGCCGGGGCGTACCTTTGCACCCGCAAAAACGCAAGCGCCGGGAGCCTGCTTTGTGCGAAGTTCTTTCGCAGCCCGGCGCAGCCAAACCATTTAGCGCGGTTTATCGTTGCGCGACAGTTGCCGTCCGAAGCGGGCGGCATCATCTTATCAACCAAAATTTTACCTCTCCATGAACGACGATAACCTACGCTACTCCCGGGAAGATTTGAAGGAATTTGACCAGCTCATTCAGGACAAGCTGACCGCCGCCCGCAAGGAGTTGTCGTTCATCAAAGACACGCTGACGCGCAGCAACGACACCGGCACCGACACCACGTCGTCTTCGACCAAAGTGCTGGAAGATGGGGCCGAAACGGCCGAAAAGGAAAGCATGAACCAGCTCGCCTCGCGGCAGATGAAGTTTATTCAGCAGCTCGAAAACGCCCAGGTTCGCATCAAAAACGGTACTTACGGCGTGTGCATCGGCACCGGCAAGCTTATTCCGAAAGACCGCCTGCGGGCCGTGCCGCACACCCAGCACTCGATTGAGGCCAAAATGGCCCGCCGCGACTAGTCCGCCGATTCATTAATCCCGTAGCGATACGGCATACTCTTCTTCCAAATGGGCAAGAAACATTTTTCGGGCGAGCGCCCCGGCGGGCCAGGGGGCATCGGCCGCAGTAAATTCAGCGATAGCCGCGAAGGCAACGAGCGCGGCGACCGCAACGAGCGCGGCGGTGCTGACCGTCGGCCCTCGGACGGTGGCGAGCGCCGCAGCTTCGGTGGCAGCAAAAGTGGCGGCTCTGACCGCCGGCCGGCTACCAACGGCGCTTTTGGGCGTTCGGAGCGTCCGGCCAACGGCGGGGCTTTTGGGCGGCCAGACCGCTCGGCCAACGGGGGAGCCTTTGGGCGGCCGGAGCGGAGCGGCGGTAACGGGGGCGCTTTCGGGCGCTCGGAGCGGCAGGCCAACGGCGGTGCTTTTGGGCGGCCGGAACGCGGCGGCAGCGCGGGTTTTGGCGCAAGCCGGGGCTTTGGCGGCGCAGGGCGCGACGAACGCCCCGAGCGCAAGCCGCGCCCCGAGCAGCGCAGCGGCACGGGCTACGGCCGCTTCGCGCCCGATGCGCGGGAGCAACGCGAGCCGCAGGGACCAGACAGCCGCCCGGTGCGCGAGTACCAACCCCGCGAAAACTGGACCGGCCAGCCTTACCGGCAGGAAGGCAAGCCCGCCGTGCCCCGTGGGGCCGCCGGCGAGCGGAACCGCAAATTCAACAAGCAAAACCCCCACGAAATGCCCGACAGCGGCGAGCAGCGCAGCAGCGTGGGCTTCGGCCGCAGCCAGCCTTCGGAGCAGCGACCCGAGCGGCCTGTAGAGGCGCGGGGGCTTGGCGAAACCGGCCCCAACCGGCCCATTCGGGCGGCCCGGCCGTTTTCGGCCCAGCCGCCGGAGCCGCGTGAGGAACGCGGCAGCCGCGATGGTGGGCGTGAAGGCAGCCGCGACGGGGGCCGCGAAAACACCCGCAGCTACGACCGCGACAACGGCCGCAACGACAACCGGGGCGGCTACGAGCAGCGCGACAGCCGCGACCAACGGGCCGACGAGGCCGCATTTGGCCGCAAGTTCACGCCCGGTGCCTTCGGTCCGCGGGAGGCGAAGTTCAACCCGCGCAGCAGCGGCGAGAAGCCGGGCTACGGCAGCGCCCCACGCGATGCCGACCGGCCTGCCCGGCCCGCTTCGCGCCCCGAAAGCCGGGGCGACTGGGCCGGCGGCAGCCACGCGCCCGGTACGGCCCGTGGCTCGTTTGCCGAGCGCCGCGAGGCTCTGAAGGCCCAGGAGCGCAGCGTTCGGCGCTCGGGCACGGCCTACGGCAGCGGCACGGGCCCGGCCCCGCGCGGCGGTTCCGATGCGCGGGTGGCCCAGCCCAACCGGGCCGACAAGCCCCGCTACGGCGAGGTGCCCGGCGAAGCGCCCGACTACAAAAACCTCAAACACTACGAAAACGACCCCAGCCGGGGAAACAAGCGCCGCCGCCAGGAGGACCAGGACGGCCCCGGCGACGAAACCCGCCTCAACCGCTACATCGCCAACGCCGGCATTTGCTCGCGCCGCGAGGCCGACGAGCTGATTGCAGCCGGCGACATTCGGGTGAACGGCGAGGTGATGACCGAGATGGGCTACAAAGTGCAACCCACCGACACCGTGCAGTACGGCAAAACCGACCTCAAGCGCGAGAAGAACGTGTACGTGCTGCTCAATAAGCCCAAGGATTTCCTCACCACCACCGACGACCCCGAAGGCCGCCGCACGGTGATGGATTTGGTGGCCGGAGCCGGCAAGGAGCGCATCTTCCCGGTGGGGCGGCTCGACCGTAATACCACTGGCTTGCTGTTGTTTACGAACGATGGCGAGGTGGCCCAAAAGCTGTCGCACCCTTCGCACCTGAACAAAAAAATCTATCAGGTCGAACTCAGCACCCCGCTTACGGAAGCTGATTTGCAGGCCATCGCCGAAGGCGTGGAGCTGGAAGACGGCAAAGCGACCGTGGACGACGTGGCCGTAGTGGCGGGCAACCCGCACTTCGTGGGCATCGAAATTCACATCGGCCGCAACCGCATCGTGCGCCGCATTTTCGAGCACCTGGGCTACGAAGTCGTGGCCCTCGACCGCGTACAGTACGCGGGCCTGACCAAAAAGGAATTGCCCCGTGGCAAGTGGCGCTTTTTGAGCGAGCAGGAGGTTATTCGGCTGAAGTATTTCGTGTAGGTCGGGAGGCGGTCAAACTCCCCTCTTCAGACGAGGAGGGGACGTTTCGGCGAAGCCGAAACTGGGGTGGTTGAGGCCGTTGAACGACTCGCGCCAATGACGTTGAACGGACCCACGTACCAATCTGCTGCAAATATTCCAGCCCGTTCAAC
>JANYFQ010000061.1 GCA_025362615.1 Hymenobacter sp.
CGGGCGGCTTTTTTGCCGCCCGCCCGCACCTGTTCCATAATTCATAATTCACAAAAATGTACGACGTTCTCATCATCGGCGCGGGCAGTGCCGGCCTCGCCGCCGCCCTCACCCTGGGGCGCTGCTGCCGCCGGGTGCTGCTGGCCGACGGCGGCCCGCCGCGCAACGCCGACTCGCCGGCCGTGCATAACTTTTTGACCCGCGACGGCATCCGGCCCGCCGAGCTGCTGCGCCTGGGCCGCGCCGAGCTGGCCCCCTACCCCACCGTCGAAATCGCCCCGCTGGCCATTGAAACCCTGTCCCGCGACGGCCGCCACTTCCGCGCCACGGGCCGCACCACCGACACCGACGCGCCCCGCGCCCTGCTGGCCCGCGCCGTGCTGCTGGCCACCGGCGTGGCCGACGTGCTGCCGCCCCTGCCCGGCTTCCGGGCGCTGTGGGGCCGGGGCGTGCTGCACTGCCCCTACTGCCACGGCTACGAGGTGCGCCAACTGCCGCTGGCCGTGTTCGGGCACGGCCGGGCGGCCATCAACCAGGCCCTGCTCGTGAGCCGCTGGAGCGCTGATGTGGTGCTGCTCACCCACGGCGGGGCCGTGCCCTCGGACCGCGCCCGGCGGCAGCTCCGCCGCCAGCGCATCGGCGTGGAGGCCCGCCCCGTGGCCCGCCTCGTGGGCAACCCCGACGGCTCGGTGCGCTGCGTCGAATTTGAAGATGGCACTTATTTGGAGCGCAGTGCCGTCTTCATCACCGCCGCCCAGGAGCAGCGCAGCGGGCTGGTCGCCGCCCTCGGCACCCGGCTCACGGCCAAAGGCGCCGTCTGGACCGACCGCAACAACGAAACCACCGTGCCGGGCCTGTTTGCGGCCGGCGATGCCTCGCCCGGCACCCAGCAGGCGCTGCTGGCCGCCGCCCAGGGCAGCCAGGCCGGCATCTGCCTGCACGAGAAATTGACGCGGGAGGAAGTGGCGTAGCGCGGTTTGCCAACCAGCAGCCGCCGGAGCCGCCGCCCGGCTCCCGCACCAAAAAGCCGCCCGCCCCCTACAGGACGAGCGGCTTTGGCGTGCGGGGGCACCGCCGGAGGCCGGGCCTACCAGCTAACTGATGTTACGCGGGCTGTTGCTTGTTTCTTGTTGCTTGTTCGTGGCTTCTGAGCAGTTTTGAGGCCCGAATGCAACAAGCAACAAGCAACAACATGAAACACAAGGCACTCAAATTCCCCGCGTAACATCAGCAACTACTCAGCAGCAAGCCCCCGGCGGCCAAGGCGCTGCCCCAGCCCAGCAGCCACCAGCCCCGGCCGGGGCGGGCGAGTTGGGCCAGCAGCCAGGCCCGCACGGGGCCGGGCCGGCTCATGCCCGGCGGCGCTGGTGCAGGCGCTTTGCGGCGTAGGCCGCGCCCGAAGCCAGCAGCAGCGAGGCCCCGCCGTCAATCGGTACGCCGGTGCCCCCGCCCGCCCCGCCCCCGCCGCCGGGGCCGCCCCCGCCGGGCACCTGCCCGGCCGCGTGTTGCACCAAGGTTACGCCCGCAAGCAGGCCGAAAATCAACAGCAGTTTTTTCATGTCAAGGGAGAAAAAGGCCCAGGTGCCCCCGCGCCGAAACGGGCGGGGGGCGCGGGGCAGGTGAACGATTTATTCGATGACCACGCGCTTGCTCACGGGTTGCCCGTCGAGCGTCAGGCGCAGGGTGTAGATGCCCGTGGCCAGGCCGCGCAGGTCGAGCACGGTTTCGGCCGTGGGCAGGGCCACGGTTTTCACCGTCTGGCCCAGCGCGTTCAACAGCACCGCCGAAGCGGCGGCCCCGGCCGGGCGCAGCACCGTGAGGCGGCCCGTGGTGGGGTTGGGGAACGTCAGCACCTGGGCTTCGAGCGCCGCCGAAGCGGCCGACAGCGGGGCGGCGGCGGGCGTCAGGTTCAGCCAGAAGCGGCCGGGGGCCGTGGTCGTGGCCGTGGCGAAGCGGTAGGCCGCGCCCGTGGTCAGCGCCGTGCGCGTACCCGTCAGGTTGTCCACGAGCGTGGCCGTGG
>JANYFQ010000701.1 GCA_025362615.1 Hymenobacter sp.
TTCTTAACCTGAAATCTAAAACCGAACACCGAACACCTAACATCCAACACCGAGCACCTAAAACCCAACACCTAACACCCAATACCCAACACCCAATACCTAAAACCCAACACCTAACACCCAATACCCAACACCTAAAACCCAACCCCCAACCCCCAACCCCTAAAACCCCAGCCCAAAACGAACAGGCTCCAAAAACGAGGCTTTCTGTCGGGGCAACCATCTTACTCCGCACCGTCATCGCCGCTGGGTTTAGCCTTTTTCTCCTCCTTCGCCGCTGGTTTGCCGGCCGGGTACTTGCTGGCATCGCCCACGTAGTTGGGCGGGAAGCCGTTGATTTGCCGCCACAGCTCATACCACACCGGCACATCGTCGAGCAAGGCCCAGCCGTACACGCCGCTGCCCACGCGCAGGGGAGCGGGCCAGGGGTCGGTGCCGGGCTCGTGCGTCACCAAAATGCGGTACTGCCCGCCGGTGTCGGTGTTGTCAATCACCTGCACCACGCCGCCGAAGGTGCCGAAGCTGCTGCCCGGCCAGCCCGTAAACACCAGCGCCGGCCAGCCATCAAACTGCAAGCGCACCCGGCGGCCCACGCGCAGCAGCGGGATGTCCATCGGCTTGACGTAGAGTTCGGCGGCCAGCAGCGGATTGGCGGGCATGAGGCGCACGAGGTCTTCGCCTTCCTTCACAATTTCGCCCTCGCCCTGCTTGAGGGCCCGCACCACGTAGCCCGTTTGGGGGGCCGTGATGAAGTAAAACCCGGCCCGGATGCTGAGGTTGGCCAGCTCGTTGCGGAGCTTCGAAATCTGCCCTTCCGAGTCGAACTGGTAGCTCGTGGCCGAGCGGCGGTCGCTCTCGCTCTTGGCCAGCTTGTCGCCGTAGTCGGCGTTGAGCGAGGCCAGCTCCAGGTCGGCGTTGAGGGCATCTTGCAGCGAGGCCCCGAGCTTGTTTTGCACGCTTTGCAGCTTGGCCGTGCTCTCCTGAAACTTGAGCCGGCGCTGTTCCAGCTCGGTCAAACTCTTGAGGCCCTGCTTGTACAAGTACTCCTGGCGCTCCTGCTGGCGCTGGGCGATGGCGTAGTCGGCCTGCGCCGCCACGAGGTCGGCCCGGTCCGATTTTATTTTCAGGGCCGCCTGCTTCACTTTGTTGCGGGCTTTGGCCAGGCTGGCGGCCAGGGCGGCCCGCAACGACGTTTGCTGGTTGCCGAGGGCGGCGGTTTTGGCGGTGTTTTCGCGCAGGCCGTCAATCTTGGCCTGGAGCTGCTCGCGGGTGCGGGCCAGCAGTTCGGGGTCGAAGTATTTGTCTTTGATTTCGACGATTTCGGCCAGCGTGTCGCCCTTCTGCACCAGTTGGCCCTCCTGCACCCGCCAGCGCTTGATGCGCCCGGCAATGGTGCTGGGCACGGTTTGGGGGCGGTCCTGGGGCCGCAGCGTCGTCAGCTCGCCCGTCGAGCGGATGTTCTGGGTCCAGGGCAGAAAGCCGCTCAGGAACACGAACAGGCCCAACCCGGCCAGCCAGCGGGCCAGGGTGCGGCCCGCTTGCGGGGTGCGGACGCGGGCAAACGCCGTGAAGCGCCCGGCCTCGGGCAGGGTTTCGGGAGAAGGGTGTTCGGCAAAAGGCATAGACCGCAGATTTAACGAATTTTAATAGATTTAACGGATTATTTGGGGGTCCGGCCGGGGCGGGGCGGGGTACGCGCAGTGGCGGCTGGCGCACCCAATGCGCCTGCCAGGGCAACCGAAGCAGTGGCTGGCGCAGCCGATGCTTTGCCCGGCGCACCCGAAACAACGCCCGGTACACCCGATGTTTCTCCCGGCGTACCCGAAGCAGTTCCCGGCGTGTCCGAAGCAGTTATCGGAGCAACCAATGCAGTTATCGGCGTACCCGAAGCAGCGGCCGGCGTGTCCGAAGCAGTTCCCAGGGCAACCGAAGCAGTTCCCTGAGCTATTTGCGGTGTTTTGGGCATACTGGGAGGAGTTTGGGGTGGACCGGCGCGGGGGTCCGGTTGGCCCGTGCGCGGCTTTCCGGTGCCCGGCTACTCGCCCAGCAGCGCCCGCAACGCCGGGTGCTGCCGCACCGTGTCCAGGGGGCCTTCGGCCACGAGGCGGCCTTCGTCGAGCACGGCCACCTGGGGCAGCAGGGCCAGCAGCTCGGGTTGGGTGGTGGCCAGGATGAGCGTCCAGGGCAGCTCGGGGGCCAGCAGGCGGCGCAAAATGCGGAGGCGTTCGGCGAGGGCGGCGGCGGGCAGCAGGTGGTCGAGCAGTAGCAGGCGCGGCCGATGCACCACGGCGCGGGCCAGCAGCAGCTTTTGCGTCATGCCCGTGCCCAGCGGGTGGCCGGGGCCAACGAGCGTGAGCAGCCCTTCGGGGTGGGCGTAGAGTTCGTCGCGCAGGCCCACCAGCGCCACGGCCCAGGCCGCGTCGGAGGCCGTGAGCTGGGGCTGGCCCAGGGTAATGTTTTCCAGCACCGTGCCCGTAAACAGGTGCTGGTGGGCCAGGTTGTCGCCCACGGCGGCGGCCAGGGCATCGGGGGCAATGTTGGCCAGCGGCAGGCCGCCGTAGGCCACCTGGCCGGTGTAGCCGTCGAGCAGGCCCGCCAGCAGGCGCAGGAGCGAGGTTTTGCCCGCCCCGTCGGCCCCGGCCAGGGCCAGGTGCTCGCCGGGGGCGAGGGCAAAGCTCACGCCCGCCAGCGTGGCGTGGGCGGTGTGGGGGTACTGGTAGGCCAGGGCGCGCACGGCCACGGCCAAGCCG
>JANYFQ010000715.1 GCA_025362615.1 Hymenobacter sp.
AAGCTCAACGTCCTGGGTTCCGTCCTCTACATCGCGGCCCACCCAGACGACGAAAACACCCGCCTGCTGGCCTACCTGGCCAACGAGCGCCTCGTCGAAACCGCCTACCTGAGCTGCACCCGCGGCGACGGCGGCCAGAACCTCGTCGGCCCCGAGCTGCGCGAACAATTGGGCCTCATCCGCACCCAGGAGCTGCTCGCCGCCCGCCGCCTCGACGGGGCCCAGCAGTTTTTTACCCGCGCCAACGACTTCGGCTTCTCCAAAACCGCCCAGGAAACCTTCACCCTCTGGGACCGCGAGCAGGTGCTGGCCGACATGGTGTGGGTCATCCGCCAGCGCCGGCCCGATGTGCTCCTCACCCGCTTCCCCCCCGATGCCCGCGCCGGCCACGGCCACCACACCGCCAGCGCCCTGCTCGCCATCGACGCATTTGCCGCCGCCGGCGATGCCAAGCGCTTCCCCGAACAATTGCAGTACGTGCAGCCCTGGCAGCCCAAGCGCCTGCTCTGGAACACGGGCAGCTTCTTCGTGAAGCCCGGCGACGACCTCAGCCATTTCCTCAAGCTCGACGCCGGCGGCTACAACCCCCTGCTGGGGCAGAGCTACGGCGAAATCGCGGCCCGCTCCCGCTCGCAGCACCGCTCGCAGGGCTTCGGCTCGGCCGCCCAGCGGGGCGAGGCGCTGGAGTATTTCACGAGTTTGAAGGAAGGGGAGGCCCTGCCGAAGGAGCTATTTGAGGGCGTGGACATGACGTGGGGGCGCACGCCGGCGGGCTTTTATGTGAAGGAAAAGCTGGCGAAGGTGGTGCGGGATTTCAACCCAGCAAACCCGGCGGCGAGTGTGCCGGGCTTGCTGGAGGCGCGGCTGTATTTGCAGAGTGCGGTGACCGGCTCCGATAAATTCTCTCCGTCTTCGTCGGCCTTGTATTGGGGACACATCAAATTGCTGGAACTAGAGGAATTGATTCGGGCCTGCCTGGGGCTGCACCTGGAGGCCACGGCTACCGAAGCGGCGGCCGTATCGGGCGGGGCCGTCACGGCGAAGCTGGAAGTGGTGAACCGGGGGCCGGGGCCAGTGCGGCTGCTAAACATATTCACCGCCAGCCCGCGCCAGGACTCGGCCCTGGCCGGGCAAAGCAAGCAGTTATTGGCCACCGGCCACCGGGCCACTGGCTGGTTGCGCGGCGCGATGACGGCGGAGCGGCTGGACCCCGGCGGCTACGTGGTGGAGCAGGCCATCCCGGCGGGCGGCTCGTTCGGCCAGACCCTGAATTTGCCCCTTGTGGGGGTGCCGCAAGGGCAACCGTATTGGCTGCGGGAAGCGGGCACGACCGGAATGTACCGGCTGTCTGATGGCTTGACTAACATAGGCAAGCCAGCCAACGAGCCGGTGGTGACGATGCGCGTTAAATTTTTGCTGAACGGCAAGAACGAAGTCAATCAGCCCGCCGATTTTATCATTGGGTTTGATGTCCCCGTCCAATACAAACACACCGACCCGACCCTGGGCGAACTCTACCAACCCCTGGCCATCGTGCCGGAGGTAATGGTGAACCTGCCCGCCGCCCGCGCCTACGTCTTTGCCGATGCCCAGCCCAAGACCATTCCGGTCACGCTGCGGGCCGGGCGGGCGGGCATCGCGGGCACCGTGGCCCTGGCCGCCCCGGCCGGCTGGGAGAGCAGCCCCGCCAGCGCCCCCTTCGCCCTGGCCACCAAAGACGCCGAGCAAACCCTGAACTTCACCCTGCGCCCCGGCCCCGGCGCGGCCCCCGGCCATGCCGAGCTGCGGGCCACCGCCACCGTGGCCGGGCAGGCCTATTCGCGCGGCATCCAAACCATCGCCTACCCCCACATCCCCACCCAAACGCTCTTCCCCGAAGCCACCGCCCCCCTCGTCAAGCTCAGCGTGGGCCGGGGCAAGGCCCGCACCGTGGGCTACCTCATGGGCGCCGGCGACGAAGTGCCCGAAGCCCTGCGCCAGCTCGGCTACACCGTCACCCTCCTCGACCCCGCCACCGACCTCACCGCCGAGCGCCTCGCCCGCTACGACGCCGTGGTGCTGGGCATCCGCGCCTACAACACCATCGACAAGCTCAAAACCCAGCAGCCCGAGCTGCTCAAATACGTGGAAAACGGCGGCAACCTCGTGGTGCAATACGTGGTGACGCGCGGCACCGTGCTGCCCCAAATCGGCCCCTACCCCCTCACCCTTTCCAACGACCGGGTGACGGTGGAAGCCGCCCCGGT
>JANYFQ010000065.1 GCA_025362615.1 Hymenobacter sp.
GGCTTGGTTCGGCCCCCAACGGCGAGCGGACAGCCGGCTGAAAAAGCCGGCAGCCCGCCCAACACCGTTCCCATCACCATGCACTTGCATCCCGGCCGCATCCACCACATCTACAACCGGGGCAACAACGGCGAACCCGTCTTTTTCTCTCCCGACCACTACCTGTTTTTCTTGCGAAAGGTGCGGCTACACTTGCTGCCCGCCGGTCGGGTTTTGGCATATTGCCTGATGCCAAACCATTTCCACCTGCTTTTTGAACCCACGGAAACCGATGAGTCCGGTAGCCTCACGCAGAAGGGCATGGGCATCGTGCTGGGTTCTTACGCCCAAGCCCTGAACAAAGAGCGGGGCCGCACCGGCTCCTTGTTCCAGAAAAGAACCAAGGCAAAACTCGTGGAAGCCAGCACGACCGAATGGTACGCCACGACGTGCTTGCACTACATTCACCAGAACCCTTGCCGCGCCCGCCTGGTGGCCCAGATGGCTGATTGGCCTTATTCGTCGTACCGCGACTACGCGGGGCTGCGGAGCGGCAATCTTTGCGCGTTGGCCTACGGTCGTCGGCTGCTGGACTTGCCAGCGGACGGCGCGGTGTTTCAGTCGGAAGCGGCTCGCCACCTTTTGCCGAACGCGGTCAGGCCACTGCTGTACTGAGGCACCGGTGGGCGAACGCCAGGTTTTTTTCGGTTGTCGGCTTGGTTCGGCCCCCAACGGCGAGCGGACAGCCGGCTGAAAAAGCCGGCAGCCCGCCTGGTTCCGTTTTTTTGTTGCGTTTTTTTCCTTTTCATGTCTCAACTTGAATTCCTGGCCGAAACCCTTGGCCCCGGCCGAAACCGCCGCCGCCGAAAAAAAGCGGGGCCGCCAGGCCAAGCCCGCCGGGGCGGCCAAAAAGCTGCTCACCCAACAATCGGTGGACGCGGCCATCAAGCAGGTCTGCGACATTCTGCGGCGCTCGAACTGCGCCGGGGCGCTGCAATACGTGCCCGAACTGACGTGGATGCTGTTCCTGCGGATTTTGGACGAGCGCGAAACCCGCGAGGCCGAAGAGGCCGAAGCCGTGGGGCAGTCCTACGCTCACTCGCTGGCCGCGCCCTACCGCTGGCAGGATTGGGCCGCGCCCGGCGGCCCCACCCGCGTAGAACTGACGACGGTGCGCCCCCGCGGCTCGTTCTTCGACTTCATCAACACCGACCTGCTGCCCTACCTCAAAGGCCTAGATGTATGGTCCCGGAGTAAGGTGGTTTGGGTTTCGGATAAAGGTACTAGGATTTTTTCGATATTCGGCACAAATGAACTCGTGGGGCGTAAGTCCGTGGAGCCGTTTGAGTCGTTTGGCAAAGTTGTAAGCCCGTAAAAAGGGCTGTAAGTGCGTGTTGAGCTGGTCGGTGGTTTCGTAATGAAAGCGCTTAATCGTCGCTTCCTTCACCGTGCGGTTCATCCGCTCCACGTGGCCGTTGGTCCAGGGATGCGCCGGCTTGGTGAAGCGCTGCTCGATGCCCCACTCGTCGCAGAGCTGCCCGATGGGGTGGCGGCCCACGTTCGGGTGATGGGGCAGGTTACGGAACTGAATACCATTATCGGTCAGCAGTTTAGCTACCTTGTAAGGAATTTGAGCCAAGACCCCTCGCAGGAATTCCACGGCCACGGCCTGCGTGGCGTGGGGGTGCAAGGCCGCGAAGGCCAGCTTGCTCGTGCGGTCGATGGCGATGAAGAGGTACTGCTTGCCTTCCTCGGTTTGCACCTCGGCAAAATCGAGGTGCAGGTAGCCGATGGGGTAGTCCTTGAACTTCTTTTTTGGCGCGTCGGGCGGCCCATCGCCGGGGGGCAAGCAACTGATGCCGTGGCGTTGAAAGCAGCGATGCAGAGCGGAGCGGCTCAGGCGAGGAATCGCCTCCTGGAGCGTGTAGAGGCAGTCATCGAGCGGCAAAAGCGTCTGCTGGCGGAACAAGACAATGGCCGCTTCTTCGGCCGGCGTGCGCACGGTAGAGGCGGGCTTGGGACCGCGAACGGCCTCCTCCGTGGTGGTGCGACCGCGCCACTTGGCGACTGTTTTCTCGTTGATGCCGAAGCGCTTGGCTAGCTTTTGTAGGCTTTCTGTACTTTGCTGGATAAGGCGCCGAGTTGCCGGCGTTGTGGTGGCGCAGCCGTGTGGTATTTTTCCCATAAATTTGCCTTGAAAGCAGCCCCCAAAGGTACACCACTATCCTTTGGGACTATACAGCTAGAGCATCAGCCCAACGCCGCCCCCCGGCAGCGGGTGATTGCCGAAATCCTGTCGGGGGTGGAGAAAACCCGCGTCGATACCGAAAAGAACCTGCTCGACGTGCTGGACAAGTTGCACGGCATCCGGGAAGAGGCCATTGACCCAACGCACGTTTTCCCGCTCTCGCAGGTGTTTGAGGGGCTGTTGCTGAAAATGGGTGAGAAGGGCAACGACGGCGGGCAGTTCTTCACGCCCCGCGAAGTCATCCGCCTCATCATTCAGGTACTCAACCCCGCCCCCGGCCAAACCGTGTACGACCCGAGTTGCGGCACGGCGGGTTTCCTGGCCCAAGCCTACGACTACCTGCTGCCGCAGTGCGACACGCCCGACAAGCTGCACAACCTAAAGCGGCGCACGTTTTTTGGGCGCGAGAAGGAAAACCTGATTTACCCCATCGCCCTGGCCAACCTGATTTTGCACGGCATTGACGAGCCGCACATCTGGCACGGCAACACCCTCACCGGGCAGGAGCAGTACGGCGGGTTGTTTGCCCAGGCCCCGCCGCAGTACAACATCGTACTCAGCAACCCGCCCTTCGGTGGCAAGGAAGGCCCCGAGGCCCAAAGCCGGTTTGCCTACAAAACCAGCGCCACGCAGGTGCTTTTCTTGCAGCACGTCCTCGACAGCCTGGCTACCGGCGGCTCCTGCGGCATGGTACTCGACGAAGGCGTGTTGTTTCGGACCACCGAAACGGCCTTCGTGCAAACCAAGCGCCGCCTGCTCGATTCGTGCGACTTGTGGTGCATCCTGAGCCTGCCGGGCGGCGTGTTTTCGGCCGCCGGTGCGGGCGTGAAAACCAACCTGCTCTTCTTCACCAAAGGCCAACCCACCGAAAAGGTGTGGTACTACGACCTGAGCGATGCCAAAGTGGGCAAGCGCACCCCCATGACGCTGGACCGCTTCGCTGATTTTCTGGCCGTGCTGCCCACCCGCGCCGATTCGGCACGTAGCTGGACCGTAACCCGCGACGAGCTAGAGAAGCGCGGCTACGACCGGAAAGCCGTGAACCCCAACGCCCGCGCCACCGGCGACAACCGCACCCCCGCCCAACTGCTGACCGCGCTGGAAGCCCAGGGCCAGGCGCTGCAAACCGCATTGGGCAAGCTGCGCGAATTGCTGTAAGTAGCGAAACAAGTGGTTGAGCAAGTCCCAACGCTAGAAGCGACAGGGAAGCGGCGCGGGTTGCCAGGAAGATGGTAAGCGGCGAATTGAGTAGGAGAAAGGAACGCGCTCGGAAGAAGTGTAAAGAAAAGGCCGGTTTGCTTTGCACGTATTCGACTACGTGTAGAGCAAACCGGCCTTTTCTTTACATGACCCGCCGTCGGTTCCTGCTAAACCAGCGCGTAGGCCCGCAATTGCCCCACCATTTCGGCTGAACTTGCGGAAGCCAGTACCGCTGCCGCCGCGTTGTGCTCCCGCAGGGCTTGTGCAGCTTTTGCGGGGTAGCCAGCCACTTCCTGCGCCGCGACAATGCGCCTGGGGCGGTCGATTCGGGCAGACGCTTCCGGGCGTTGGCCTACGCCTCGAACCGGTGGCGGGCAGCGGGCCGCGTCGGCCAGCAGGCTCGGCCAGCAGTGGCAATGCTTTGGTTTGTGGCATCCGTTGCCTTTGCCGTGCGAAACCCGGGTGGGCGCTGCGCGGCGCAAAACATTTGCCCCACCCGGACACCCGCACCGGGGGCACCGTTGGGGGCGGGCCATTGGGCCGGACAGGGCCGCCGTTCGCGGGCCGCCAACCGCCGTTGGCCGCCGTGGCCCGCGTCAAAAATGAAAGGCCCGGTACTTTTGAACCGGTATTTCCACCGTTTTGACGACTATATGGACCAGTTGGACGAAGTACTCACCCCTGAATCATCGGTTGCCGAGCTGCGGCAGCAATTGCAAGCCGAGCAGCAGCGGCGGCAGGTGGCCGAAGCCGAGGCGGCGGCCCTGCGCCTCACGGCCAGCATTCCGTTGCGTAATCCCAACCCGATTTTACGCCTGAGCGCCAACGGCGTACTGGAATTTGCCAACAACACGGCGGCTTTTCTGCGGTCCGAGTTCGAGCGCAAAGGCCACTCCTGGGTGCGTACCCAACTGCTGGAGGCCGTGGAGAAGGCTTTGACCAGCGGGCAGCCCGAGCGCCGCGCCCTCACCATCGGCCATCAGCACTTGGTGCTGGTGACGGTGCCGGTGGCCGAAGAAGGCTACGCCATGCTGTACTTCAACGACGTGACGGGGCTGCACCAGGCCGAAACCCAGCTTCAGGAACAGCACGCTTTTTACGAAAACCTGCTCGAAAACCTGCCCGTGGTCGTGACGGTGCTCGGCCCCGACCAGCGCTACCGCTTCCTCAACCACTTTGCCGCCCCCAACCCCACCGAGCGCCAGGCCCGCGTCGGCACCACCTTTGCCGACCACTGCGCCCGCGTGGGCCTGCCGCGCAAGTTTGCGGCCCGCCGCCGCCGCCTTTTCGAGCGGGCCGCCACCCGCCGCGCCCTCGTGGCCTGGGAAGAAGAGTGGCCCGCCACTGCCGGCCCCGCCCGCCACTGGCTGTGCTACTACCAACCCGTGTTTGACCCCGACGGCCACCTGCGGGTGATGATGTGCTTCGGCCTCGACGTGAGCACCCAGCGCCGGGCCGAAGAAAAAAGCCGCGCCAGCGAAGCCGCCGTGCGGGCCCAGCAACGATTTACCGAGCAGGTCCTCAACCTCAACCCCAACATCATTTACGTGCGCGACAAGCAGATGCGCTTCGTGTTCGAGAACGCGGCCACCGCCCGCCTGCGGGCCGTGATGGTGGCCCGCAGCCCCGACAAAATTCCGGGCACCGCCCTGCGCCCCGAAGAACTGGCCGCCTACGCCGCCGTGGACGCCGCCGTGCGCCGCACCAACGCCGCCGTGGAGTCGGAAGACCGCATGACGCTCGGCGACGGCGAGGTGCGCTGGTACCAGACGGTGAAGTGCCCGCTGCCCACGCCCGAGGGCGAAATCCACGTACTGGGCGTGAGCACCGACATCACGGCCCTCAAAGCGGCCCAGCACGCGGCCGAAGCCGCCGCCACGGCCCGCGAAAACTTCCTGGCCAACATGAGCCACGAAATCCGCACACCCCTCAACGGGGTGCTGGGCATGGCCGGGCTGCTGGCCAAAACCGGCCTCAGCGCCCAGCAACGCAACTTCGTGGGCATCATCGAGCAGTCGGGCCAGCACCTGCTGGGCGTGGTGAACGACGTGCTCGACATGGCCAAAATCACCTCCGGCAAGCTCGACATGGAAGCCGTGGCCTTCAATCTTTGCGACTGCATGGGGCAGGCCCTGGAGCCGCTCGCGGCCCTGGCCCAGCAGAAGGGCCTGCGCGTAATTGGCACCATGCTCCGCGACTCCTGCCCCCACCCCTGGGTGGTGGGCGACCCCCAACGCCTGCGCCAAATCTTCATCAACCTGGTCAGCAACGCCGTCAAGTTTACGCCCGCCGGGGGCACCATCACGGCCGGGGGCTATTTCGTGCGCGAAACCGACGACACCCTCACCACCGAGTTTCGGGTCGCGGACACGGGCATCGGCATTTCGCCCGAAAAGCTCGAAACCATCTTCCAGGAATTCACCCAGGCTTACGCCGACACCACCCGGCAGTTTGGCGGCACCGGCCTGGGCCTGAGCATCAGCCGGGCCCTGGTGCAGCAGTTAGGCGGACGGCTCACGGTGCAGAGCGAGCTGGGCCAGGGCAGCACGTTTGCCTTTGAAGTAACGCTGCCCAAGGCCACCACGGCGGCCGTGCAGGCCGTGCTGCAACAGGCCCCAACGGCTCCGGCCGCGTTGGCGGGGGCCGCCCTGGCCGGCCGCCGGGTGCTGCTCGTGGAAGACAACGCCGTGAACCGCGAAGTGGCCCAGCTCCTGCTCGAAGGCCACGGCGTGCTCGTGGACACCGCCGAGAGCGGCCTCGAAGCCCTCGAAAAGTTTGAAACCCGGCACTACGACCTCGTCCTGATGGACATTCAGATGCCCGGCATGAATGGGCTCGATGCCACGGCCCGCATCCGCGCCCACGCCGATGCCCGGCGCGCCGCCACGCCCATCCTGGCCCTCACGGCCAACGCCTTCAAGGCCGATGCCGAAAAGTACCTGGCCGCCGGCATGAACGATGCCCTCGCCAAGCCCTTCGCCGAAGCCGAGCTGGTCACTAAAATGGCCGCCCTGCTCGGGGCCGCGCCCAGCATCGGCCCCGTGGCCGCCGCGCCCGCGCCCACCACCGCGCCCACTATCCCCACCGACCGGGCCGACCCCGGCCCCGGCCCCGAAACTGCCGTCTTCGACCTGGCGCTGCTCCGCGAAACGGCCCACGGGAGCCAGCCCTTCATGACCCGTATTCTGGCCTCTTTTCACGCCAATACCCCCGTCCACCTCAACGACCTGTGGGCCGCCGTGGGCACCGCCGACGTGCCCGCCGCCGCCGCCCTGGCCCACAAGCTGCGCCCGTCGCTGAGCCTGGTGGGGGCCGCCGCCCTCGCGCCCCTGCTGGCGACCATCGAAGACGAAACCGCTGGCCCCGAAGCCCGCACCGCCGCCGCCATGCACCTCGCCGAAGGCATCGAAGCCCTGCTGGCCGCCCTGCCCACGGCAGCCTAGCGCGTTCAAGGCGGTGCGAGCGGGCGGCTTTTTTGGCCGCCCGCCCGCTTCGGGTAGCCGGTCAGACGGCCTGGGAAAAGCGGGCGGGCGGCGAAAAAGCCGCCCG
>JANYFQ010000004.1 GCA_025362615.1 Hymenobacter sp.
GGACGGCCGAAAAATCCGCCCGCCCGCACCGCCTGTGGCCTCAACCGACTTTCTAAACAGCTTCGATGAAAGTACCTTGACCATCCAAACAGCCCCAACAATCAGGTCAAAAATCTGGAGGCAATCAAGCGCGTGACAACCAGACGCGTCCAAGCGCAACCAGGTGCGTCAGCGCCGCATCCGTTTGAATCTGCGGTCAGTTGTAGAAGTTCCACTTGATGCCCAGCGTAAAACGCCGGGGGTAAGCGGTGTAATAAGGCGTAGTGAAATAACCGCCGTAAAAAATACCCTCGTTGAGGTACGACACTTTCAGAAAGACATCCACCGTTTTGATATCGGCCGAAAAAAAAGCATTTGCCACCGCGTAGTTGCGAATGGTAAAATGGTCCTGCACGTAAAATTGTTGGGTGCTGGGGCTGTAATCGTAGCCCCGGAACGTGGACTGATAATACACTTCGATGCCGGTTTGGGCCGCGATGGCATTTTTAAACAGCCGCCGCTGGTAGTACGTCCGCGACTCGGCCACGAGGGCCGGTACGCGCAGCCCCGCCCCGTTGCCGCCCTGCGTGTAGGTAGCCTGATTATCAAACACAAATTGGCCCAGACGCACCCGATGCCGCACGGTGCCAATGAGCAACTGCTTGGTGTCAACAAGCTGCTCCGGCTCGGCGTTGGCGTTGTAAAACACCAGGTTGCTGATGTTGGCCACCGCCCCGCTCAGCTCGATGGAATGGTCGGCGGCACCGGGCAGCCGTTGGCGCAAGCGCACGGTAAGCTGGTCGGTACTGGTGTTGGCAAAGATGCTCTCGTTGTTGCCGTCGAGATTATTCCAGGCGTAGTGGTTGCCCGAAAAACGCTGTTGCGTAAGCGTGGGCGCGTAGGACGTGCGCAGCAACTCGGCCGACAGCGGACCGGTGCGAGCCGAAGCCCGGAGCCAATATTCGTTGAAAAGCTTGTACTCGCCGGCGGCTTCGATGGCGTAGATGCGATACCGAAACGCGGCCGTACCGCCCAGAAAAATCTGGCCATAATTCAGCGTTTCGAAGGCCGGGGTCAAATTCAAGGTTTTGGCATCGGGGGCACTGCCCAACCCACTGCTGCTGAGGCTGGCATCGCGGCGGCGGGCGTAGAGGCGGTACTCGACGGCGGCGGTACGGCCCAGTACGCCCAGGGTATTTTCGACCTGCCGGTACTCGGCGCGGTCGAGCGTGGCGAACGTATTGCGGCGGGTGCGCGGGTAGTAAAGCAAGCGCCCGCCGGTCGTGTCAGTTGTCAGGCCCTGGTCGAAAAAGCTGTTGTACTGCCGCTGCGCGTCGAAAACGTGGTAGAGCGTCAGGCCCCGCCCCAGCAGGCGGTAGGTTTGCAGGAAATGGAGTTGGTCGCGGTCGTCTTCGTTTTGAGCCGTGGTGAGGTACACGCGCTGCTTTTCGTACTTAAACAAGTCGCGCGGGCGCACTTCGGCCCGAAACGGCCGGATGCCGCCCTGCTCGATGGCCCGGTGCCGCCCACCCACAAAGCTAAACAACAGGTGGTAGCGTTCGTCGTCGGTTTGAAAACGGCCAAAAAAGAGCAAGCCGTTGTGCTCCACCAAGCCATCGCGGGCGCTGACGGCCCCCAGGATTTTATTGCTGGCAATGCGCTCGTAGCTGGCCCCGATGCTAAAATTCTTCTTGAAGCTGCGGCTGTAAGTAAATTCAAAAATCTGCTCGCCCGAACTTGACTGCACCACTTTAAAGAACGAATACGGCGAGCGCGAATCGTAATACGGCGTGTTGGCGGCATTGCGAAAATAGCGGTCGAATGCCGTGCGCCCCATTCGCGCCCCAAGCTGCAAATTAGGCACGAACAACAACGGCCGCGAAGCCGACCCCATCGTACCCAAATCCTGCTGAAACGTACTGTCGTAGAGCCAAAAGCGGCTTTGAGCGGCGCGGGTAAGGGTGGTGTCGAGCGGCGCTCCGGCCGTGGAATCGCGGAGCACTTCGGCCTCCAGCACCACGCGGGTGGTGCGCGGGCCGTAGCGCACCGTAGTGGAGTCGTCGAGTATCTGGGCGTGGGCAGCCCGACCAAAAAACAGCCCCAGCAGCAGCAGCAGCAGGCTAATTTTTGTTGCAAACAATGGATGATAAACCTTCAAACCGCAAATAAAAACTGGTGGTGAGTCGGCCGGCCCGGGCGGCCCGAAAAGCTTCAAATTTACCACTGCTCCGCCGCCGCCGCCGGGCGTGGGAGGTAGCGGAGGCGTGTTCGCACCTGCGCCGCGCCGTCGTCCAAAAACGCCACGGCCACCGGAATCGTGTAAACCGGCAGCCGCATTAGCAGGTCCAGCAGCGGCGGGGTTTGCAGGCGCGCGGCATCTTTGGTGGTGGTGAAAATGGGCCACCCCGGCTGCCAGTGCGCTCGCAAACTTAAAATATTCGGCGTTGTAAACACATGATGGTCGGGTAGTTTTGCATGGTATTGAATGGTGTAGCCCAGCGTTTGAAGGTGCTCGCACAGCGGCCCCGGCCGGGCGATGCCGGTAAGCAACAGGGCCGGGCCAGGCAGCGGCAACAACGCGGTAGCCGCCGGGGTCAGCGGCTGCGGCGGCGCGTAGGCGTAGGCCGAAAAAAGTACCGGCGTGCCGGGCCGGGCGTAGCGGGCCACTTGCGCCGCCACGGCCCGCTGGCTGCTCACCGAAGCCGTGGCCGGGCACTTCGTAACAATCACCAAATCGGCCCGTTGCGTCCCGGCGCGGGCCTCGCGCAGGCGGCCGGCGGGCAGCACGAAATCGGCGTAAAAAGGCCGTTCCCACTCGGTGAGCAGGAGGTTGAGCGCGGGCCGCACGGCCCGGTGCTGGTAAGCATCATCGAGGACGACGACGGTGGTTTCGGGGTGCTTTTGCAGCAGCAGCAGAACACCCAAACGGCGCTTTTCGGCCACCGCCACCGGCACTTTGCCCCGCCCAAACTGCTCGAAATACTGCCAGGGTTCGTCGCCCACCGTGGCCGCCGAATCGGTGGGGCCGGCTAGGCGCGGGCCGCTGCTGACGCGGCCGTAGCCCCGGCTCAGAATGGCCGGGCGGTGGCCCAGCGCCTGTAATTCCTGCACCAACCAAGTTACGTGCGGCGTTTTGCCGGTGCCGCCCACCCGCAAGTTGCCCACGCCCACCAGCGGCACGGCAAAAGCGTATGACTTCTTCCAGCCCTTGTCATACAACCAGTTGCGCCCAGCCAGCACCGTTGCGTACAGCCACGAAAACGGAAATAAAAGCCAGCGCAACAGACGAGAGGAAAGCAAGTCACAAAATTACACGGCTTCCGCCCGGCCCGCTTGGTCATCCCGCGCCACGACCACCCAAACAGTTGATGCAACCGGGCGTTCTTTGTGTTTTTCAACGCCCCACTGCAAGCGCCTTCCGCCCGCCCTACCAAAAATTCCTCATTCCCCATTCTTCGTTCCTCATTTAAAAAAATGCCCACCGTCCGCGACCTTGCCCGGCTCATCGAAGCCGCCGCGCCCCTGCCCTACCAGGAAAGCTACGATAATGCCGGCCTGCAATGCGGCGACCCGAACGCTGAAATTCAGGCAGTTCTGGTGGCGCTCGATTGTACGCCCGCCGTTGTGGCCGAGGCCGTGCGGCGTGGTTGCAACGTGGTACTGGTGCATCACCCGGTGGTGTTTCGGCCGCTCAAACGCCTCACCGGGGCCAACGACGTGGAGCGCACCCTCATCGCGGCCCTCAAAAACGACGTGGCCATCTACGCCGCCCACACCAACCTCGACAACGTGCGCGGCGGAGTGAACGACAAGCTGGCCCAAAAACTGGGCTTGCTGAATGTGAAGACGTTGGCTCCGCTCAGCGGCATCCTGGCCCGCCTCAGCACCTACGTGCCCGACCGCCCCAGCGACCAGAAAACCGGCCTGGCCGACCGCGTTTTGCAGGCCCTGTACGCCGCCGGGGCCGGCCAAATCGGGGCCTACCGCGATTGCAGCTTTCAGCACACCGGCACTGGGAGCTTCACGCCCGACGCGGGCACCCGGCCGGCCATCGGCACGCCGCAACAGCCCGAAATCGTGCCCGAGCGCCGGCTGGAAGTGCTGCTGCCGCTGCATCGCCAGGCGGCTGTGTTGCAGGCCCTGCGCACGGCTCATCCTTACGAAGAAGTTGCTTACGAGCTGGTTAAGTTGGAAAACCAAGACCAGAACATCGGGGCCGGAGCCGTGGGCGAGCTGCCCGCCGCCCTGGAGCCGGCGGCGTTCCGGGCACTGCTGAAAGAACGGCTCAACGTGCCCGTGGTGCGCTATACTGCTTTCGAGAGGCCCATCCACCGGGTGGCGGTATGCGGCGGAGCGGGGGCTTTTTTGATTGGCAACGCCCGCGCTGCCGGGGCCGATGCCTACGTGACCGGCGACGTGAAATACCACGAGTTTTTTGGAGCCGAAGGCCAGCTCATGCTCTGCGACGTGGGCCATTTCGAGAGCGAGCAGTACACGAACGAGGTGTTTTGGGATTTGCTAACCGCCGGTTTTGGGCGTACTTTTGCGGTCTTGTTTGCCGAAACCCCCACCAATCCCGTACAGTATGACTGCTAAAACCGCCGCCGTGGCCCCCGCCGAAGTCACCGTTGCCGCCAAGCTCGAAGCCCTGCTCACCTTGCAGCAGCTCGACTCGCAGCTCGACGAAATCCGGCGCGTGCGCGGCGACTTGCCCGAAGAGGTGCAGGATTTGGAGGATGAAATTGCTGGCTATGAAGTGCGGGTGAAGAAATTCGACGAAGAAATTCAGGGCTTGCAGGATTTCGTCAAGAGCCGCAAACTCGCCAGCAAGGAGGCCGAAAACCTCATCAAAAAGTACGACGAGCAACAGCAAAACGTCCGCAACAACCGCGAGTACGAAGCCATTGGCAAGGAAATCGAGCTGCAGCGCCTCGAAATTCAAATTTCAGACAAGAAAATTAAGGAGTCGCAGTACCAGATGGACGTGAAAAACGCCGAAATCGCCGGTACCAAAAGCAAGCTTGACGAGCGCCGCAAGGACCTCACCAACAAAAAGGGCGAACTCGACACCATTGTGGCTGAAAATGAGGAAGAAGAGCGGGGCATCATGGTGCAACGCGAAGCGGCGGTGTCCCCCATCGAAGAGCGCCTACTGACGGCTTACCACCGGGTGCGCGGCAACGTCCGCAACGGCTTGGCCGTGGTGCTGGTGCGCCGCGATGCCTGCGGCGGCTGCTTCAACTCGGTGCCGCCCCAGCGGCAAGCCGACATCATCTCGCACAAAAAAATCATCGTCTGCGAACACTGCGGCCGCATTTTGGCCGACGTGGAGAGCCGCGCCAGCGTCAATTAATCGTTGGTTTGCAGTTGATTTGAAGGGAGGAACGGCGCAGGTCGTTCCTCTTTTTTTATAGCCGTTTTACGCCGTCACCTCGCGCCAACACCGCCAACACCGCTACCCGATGACGCACCGCTCAAAACTGTGGTTTCTCAGCGTAGCAACCGCTTGGGCTTTGCTGGCGGCTACCCCTATCCACCGCGCTGACCAGGAGCTTAATAGCGCCGAAAAGCCAACAACTAATAAACAACAACCACCGGGTGCCCTCTCCCCCGCCTGCCGCCGCGCCTACGCCGAGGTGTTGATGTTTCGGCTGACCGCCGCCCGGCAATTGCTGCGCAATGAAACAGGCCCCGGTGCCCTGCTTGTGGCCGATTGCGCCGATTTTATGGAGCTGCTCGTGAGCCAGGATGCCGGCCGCTACCCCGCCATCGTCGCCGCGCAGGAGGCTCGTTTGAGTCAGTTGAACGGGTTGCCGGGCGGTGTGCTGCGCGATTACGCCCGCGCCGAGGTTCGTTTGCACTTAGGTATCAATCAATTAGTATTCAACCACGAGATTGTAGGCGGTTTGAATTTACGGCAGGCTTTTCATCAGATGGAGGCCGTGGCCAGGCGCTACCCCGGCTTTCTGCCCGCTCGCAAAACGCTGGGGCTGTGTCAGTTTGCCGTGGGGGCACTACCCGAAGGCTACCATTGGCTCCTGACACTGCTGGGCCTGAGCGGCAACGTGGAAACCGGCCTGCAAAACCTGACGCGCGCCGCCAGCGAACTGCATGATTTTCAGACCGAAAGTCGCATTTATTTGTCCCTCATCCGCGAAGGCTACTACAAGCAGCCTGCCGAGGCCCTGCGGCTGGCCGAACAACTCCAAATCCAACAGCCCGAAAGCCTGCTCTTCAGCTACTTGTGCGTCAGCCTCAACAAGCGCCAGCACCACGCCGATGCCGCCCTAGCCGCTTACCGCGCCCGGCCTACTGGTCCCGGCTACCTGCCCGTCGCCTACCTCGACCACATGGTGGCCGATTTACTGCTTTACCAAGGCAATTACGCGGCCTCGGAACAGCGCAACCTGGCCTTTTTGGCGACCTACCGGGGCCGGCACTACCGCAAGGATGCGGCCTTCAAACTTTACCTTGCGGCCTGGCTGGGGGGGCAGCCCGTGGGCCAGACGGCCCGCTACCGGCAACAAATAAACGAAGCCGGACCCACTGACATTGAAGAAGATAACTACGCCCAGCACTTTTACCACGACGCGCTGGTCCTCAACCCCACGCTGACCCGCGCCCGCCTGCAAACAGACGGCGGCTACTGCCGCCCGGCACTGGCCACGTTGCGCCTGCTGCGCCTGCCGCCCACCGCCTCCCTGCGCGACCAAATTGAAGAGCCTTACCGCCGCGCCCGCGCTTACCAGGGCCTCGCCCGCCCCGACTCGGCGCGGCTGGCGTTCGAGCGAACGCTGGCCGTTTCGGGGCCGTCGGCTCCTTATTATTTTGCCCCGCAGGCCGCGCTTGAGTTAGGCTATTACGCCCAGGCCAGTGGCCAGAAACCACTGGCCCGCAGCTACTTCGAGCGTTGTTTGCGCTACCCGTGGCACGAATATAAAAACAGCACCGACGCCAAAGCCAATCTGGCCTTGCGCGGGTTGTAAGGCCCAACTCCCTAAAAAATGCTCGCCGTTTCCCTGGCCGATTTACCCGCCGATTTCCGTGCCCGCGCCCTGCAATGGGCTGGTGCATTTCGGTATTGTGCTTACTTTGAACACAATGACTTGCAGGCATCGTCCCCTTCTGCTTTTGCCCGGCTACTGGCCGTGGCAACCACGGCCCCGGCTGCCCCCGCTTCGCTGGCCGCGCTTGCCACCCAAGCCGTAGCCGACGGGCTGCAATCGCCGCCGCATTGCGGCTTCATCACCTACGACATTAAAAACGAGGTAGAAAACCTTGAAAGTGCGAATTTCTCGGGGTTTGACTGGCCCGCTCTGCACTTTTTCACGCCCGAAACCTGGCTCTGCTGGGCGGCTGATACTGTGCTGTTTCACGGCGAAACGCACGGCGTGTTGGCCGCTATCCTGGCCACTGAAGTACTCGCCGCCCTGCCGCCCGCAGTACCGCCCCTACGTCCCCGAACATCGCGCCCCGACTATCTGCAAACTGTGGAGCAGGTGCGCGAAGATATTTTGAACGGCGAAGTTTACGAGCTGACGCTGTGCCAGGAGTTTTACGCCGAAAACGTCGCGCTTGACCCCATAGCAACCTTTTGGCGGTTGAACGAGGCGTCTCCAGCCCCGTTTGCCGGTTTTTTACGTCATCGCGACCACTACCTACTGTGCGCTTCACCCGAGCTGTTTTTGGCTCTCAATGAAACGCTTATCACCTCGCAGCCCATCAAGGGCACCCGCCGACGGGGCACTACGCCGGCCGACGATGAAGCCCAGCGTTTGAGCCTTTTGCACGACGAGAAGGAACAGGCCGAAAACCTGATGATTGTCGATTTGGTCCGCAACGACCTGGCCCGCGTTGCCCGCACCGGCACCGTGCAAGTGCCCGAACTCTTTGGCACTTATGCTTTTCGGCAGGTGTGGCAACTCATTTCCACCGTTGAGGCAGAGTTGCGGCCCGGCCTAGTTCTAACTGATATTTTGCGGGCCACTTTCCCGATGGGTTCGATGACGGGTGCCCCAAAAATCCGCGCTATGCAGCTCATCGACCAGTACGAGCGCACCCGGCGCGGCCTTTTCAGCGGCAGCGTCGGCTACGTGCTGCCCGGCGGCGATTTTGCCTTCAACGTCGTCATTCGCAGCCTCCAATACCGCGCCGACACTGGCTATCTGAGCCTGCAAACCGGTTCCGCCATCACCTACGACTCGGTAGCCGAAGAAGAATATACGGAGTGCCTGCTTAAGGCCCAAGGTGTTTTAACCGCTTTACAGACAAGCATTAACACGGGCGACGAAACGTAGCTTCAAGGCGGCTGCAAGGCATTTTTACAAACCTATTCCTGCCATTTTGTCCGTAACTTTGTTGTTCGCCGCACCGCGCTGCTCTTCATGTCCCAACCCATCCTGACCCTCGATTTTCTGGACCAACCGGCTGCCCCGGTAGCTGCCGCCGACCACGCCCCGAGCGGCGAAATTCGCGTCACGCCCGCCACCCGCACGGGCCGCGAACGCAAGCTCTACATCGAGAGCTACGGCTGTCAGATGAATTTCTCGGACTCCGAAATCGTGTCCAGCATTTTGTTTGCCGAAGGTTTCGACACCACCGACGACCTCGCCAACGCCGACCTCGTGCTGCTCAACACCTGCTCCATCCGCGAGAAGGCCGAACAAACTGTGCGGATGCGCCTCAAACAAATCAATTCGCACAAAAAACGCAAGCCCGGAATGCTCGTCGGCGTACTCGGCTGCATGGCCGAACGCCTCAAAAGCCAGTTTTTGGAAGAAGACAAAATCGTGGATATGGTCGTCGGTCCCGATGCCTACCGCGACCTGCCCCGGCTTATTCAGGAAATCGACGGCGGCCAACGCGCCGTAAACGTGCTCCTTAGCCGCGAAGAGACCTACGCCGACATCACGCCCGTGCGCCTCAATTCCAACGGCGTGTCGGCGTTCATCAGCATCATGCGGGGCTGCGACAATATGTGTTCGTTTTGCGTGGTGCCCTTCACGCGGGGCCGCGAACGCAGCCGCGATGCCCACAGCATTCTGCGCGAAGCCCACGACCTTGTAGCCGCTGGCTACAAAGAAGTTACCCTGCTCGGCCAGAACGTGGACAGCTACAAATGGGCGGCGGCCGACGGCTCCGAACACGTCAATTTTGCCCAGTTGCTCGAACGCGTGGCCCTCGTCAGCCCCGCGCTGCGGGTGCGTTTTGCCACCTCCCACCCCAAGGATATTACCGACGAAGTGCTGCACACGATGAAGCGGCACGACAACATTTGCAAATACATTCACCTGCCCGCGCAAAGCGGCAATTCGCGCATTCTGGCGCTGATGAACCGCACCTACGACCGTGCCTGGTACGAGCAGCGCGTCCTCAAAATCCGGGAAATTCTGGGCGATGACTGCGCCATTTCGACCGATATGATTTCGGGTTTTTGTTCCGAGACCGAAGCCGAACACGAAGACACCAAAAGCCTGATGGAATGGGTGCGCTACGACCTGGCGTATATGTTTTTCTACTCCGAGCGCCCCGGCACCCTCGCCGCCCGCAAGCTGCCCGACGACGTGCCGCTGGAAGTCAAAAAACGCCGCCTGCAGGAAATCATTGACTTACAACAAGTTCACAGCGCCACCCGCAACGCCAACGCCATTGGCCGCGTGTACAAGGTGCTGGTCGAGAATTTCTCCAAGCGTTCGAAAGAACATTTGAGCGGGCGCAACAGTCAGAACCAGGTTGTTATTTTTCCGAAGGAGAATTTTCAAAAAGGGGACTACGTGAACGTACTCGTCCATTCAAGTTCGGCCAGTACGCTGCTGGGGGAAGCAGTAAATTAAATCGCGCACAGAGTTCATAGAGTTAAAAGGAGTAAAAAGAAAGAAAAGAGCAACTCTTTTAACTCTGTGAACTCTGTGCGAGAAAAACCAAACAACTTCA
>JANYFQ010000034.1 GCA_025362615.1 Hymenobacter sp.
GGGCTTGCCGCCCCGGCAGCGGGGCCGGGGCCAGCGGCGGTTGCGGCCGGGGTTGCAGCGTCAGGGGGTTCACGTTAGGCGGCACGGGCGAGGGGGGGCGGGGCCAGCAGGGCGGGGTGGCGTTGGCGCAGCAGCGTTTCCAGGTCAAGGGCGGCGTAGTAGCGGGCGTTGGCGCTTTGCAGCTCGGCCAGGCAGTAGTCGCGCTCGATGCCCATCTGGGCGTGGCGGGCCTGGGCGCGGCCCATTTCGGCCCGCATCCAGCGCACCTGCTCGCCGTGGGCGTTGGTCAGGTTTTCCACGGCGGCGCAGTAGGCGGTCAGGCCGCGCAGCAGGGCGCGGTTTTGCTCGTAGCGGGGCCGGTGGGCCGGGTTGGCGGGCGGGGCATCCTGGCAGCGTTCGGCCAGCAGGGCCAGCAGCGGGGCCACGGCCTCGGCGGCGTAGGCAAGCTGGGCCTCGGCATCTTCCAGGGCGTGGGGGTGCGGCAGCGCCAGGGCGGCGGGCACCACCGGGGGGTGCTGGGGGTAAGGCATGGGCGGGCGTTAGCGGGTGTGGACGAAGGTGGCGTTGGGGTATTGTTTGGCCTGGGCCGTGGCGGCCATGCGGTTGTGGGTGTCGTTCCAGCGGTTGGGCAGCACGATGGTCAGGCCCGTGCAGTCGGTGCCGGGCGGCGGCAGGCTCTCGCGGGGCGTGGGGCGGGAGAGGTCCACGGCGGCGGCGCGCAGCAGCGGCCCGTGCTGGCTCTGGTTGTTGAGGAACTTGCGGCACCAACTGTTCCACTGGCCCACCGTGCGGCTGATGTTTGCGTCTTCGGCGGCGGCCAGGGCTTGGCGGCGGTAGTGCTCAAAATCGATGTCGGCAAAGCCGTTGCGCTCGCAGATGACGCGGAACGGGCGCGGCTTGCTCAACGGGCTGAGAGACCAGTGCTGCTCGTCGTCGGGGTCGGTCAGCAGCGCGGCCGGGTGCGGGGGGGGCGGGGCGTTGTTCCCTTTCTCCTTCTCCTTCGCGGGCAGGGCGGCTTTGAGCCGTTCGATTTCCGCTTTTAATTCTTCAATCAGCGCCGGCGCTTTTTCGTCGTCGTCCTTTAACCTTTTAACTTCTTTTATTATGTGCTCAGTACTTGCGCAGTCAGATGCGTAGGCAGATGCTCGGTAGATGCTTAGTGCTTGCGTAGTGCTTGCACAAAATTTGACATCTACAATGGCGGCCCGCACGGCGTTTGCGCCGGGCGTGTAGGCCACGAAACCCCACGCTTCGAGTGCCCGCAAGGCGGCCACGTAGGTGTTGCGGGAAGCAATGCTGCACGCCTGCATTCCTTCTTGATAATGCAGGTTGAAGCGGCAAGCGCCGCCCCGCCGCTTGCACATTTGCACCAGGGCGTAGTACAGGGCGTGATGCACTGGGCGCACTTCGGGCGTGGCGTAGGCGTGGGCCTGCCAGTGCTCCATGATGTCGTAAATGGGGAATAAGGGGCGCTTAGTGGCTTCCATTGAACTGCCGTAAAATGAGAATGCCCCGGCCGAACTCGCTCAAGTTCGGCGCGGGGCATCTCGGTTGAAAGCGCGGCAACGCTTTGGTGAGACGGTGCAGGCCGTGAGCGCGGCCGTTTAGTCAGATAGCCCTTGCCGGGGCGGATGCTGATTGCGTAGTACAAAGATACGCAAGTGTAATACAAAAAGCTACGAAACCAACAGAAATATTTTCGGTGCGTACTTTTGTGCTACAATGGCAAAAGCACCCGTACCCGTCCGGCTCTCCGAGGAGCTGCTGGCCAAGTTTGATATCGTGGCCCGGCAGCAGCGCCGCAAGCGCAGCGAACTCCTGCGTCTGCTGGCCGAAGATGCCGTGGCCGCCTACGAGGCCCAGCACGGCGTTATTGTGCTGCCCCCGCCCGCGCCCACGGCGGGCTAGGGCGGGGGGCTAAATACGTTCAACTGCACCCGCGCCAACCGCTTGCGAATAAGGGCAGCGTACTCCGGGTTCAGTTCGATGCCAACGAAGCGGCGGCCGTTTTCCAGGGCCACGAGGCCGGTGGTGCCCGACCCGGCAAACGGGTCCAACACCGTGTCGCCGGGTCGGCTGCCCGCCAAGACACAAGGCAGGACGAGCGCGGGCGGGTAAGTGGCAAAGTGGGCATCGGCGCAAGCGCGGGTGGGCACCGTCCACACGCTGCGCTTGTT
>JANYFQ010000038.1 GCA_025362615.1 Hymenobacter sp.
TGGTGAAGTAGCCGTCAATCGAGTAGTTGTGGCTCGCGTCGGCCGCCCGGCTGTTGGTTTGGATGGCGGTGTCGGAGAGCATTCCGGCAGCGAACAATTGCGTCGTGCCGCCGGCCGTGTTGGGGTTATCGACGGCGTAGAGGCTGGCCACGATTCCCGCGTTGGAGCGCGGGCCGGTTTGCACGTCCACCTGCGCTTTGGCGTCGTGGTAGCGGGTGGTGCTCACGGTGCGGTTGGCGGTGCGCAGCTCGGTGGGTGGGCGCAGCGGGTCGCGCTGCCGGGCGTATTGGGCAATGGCCTCAAACGAACGGTTGAGGCCCAGGAAGTAGCTGGCATTCAGCTCTACGGCCTTGCGCTTGCTGTTGAGCACGGCCCCGCCGCCGAAGCGGCCGTACTGCCCCCGGCTGCCGCGCAGGGTGAGGTCGGCATTCCAGCCCGGTGCCCGCCGGTGCCGGGTGCGGATGTTGAGAATGCCCGCGCCGCCCTGGGCATCGTAGCGGGCGGGCGGCGTGGTGATAACCTCCAACTGCTGAATATTTTCGGCGGGCATGGTGCGCAGCATATTCATCAATGCCTCCTGGCTCAGGCGCACGGGGCGGTCGTCAATCAGCACCAACACGCCGCTTTTGCCCGCCAGCACGATGTTGTCGGTGGCCGTGACGGTTACGCCGGGGGCGCTCTTGAGCACGTCGTAGGCCGTGCCGCCGGCCACGGCGGGCAGTTGGTCCACGTTCAGCACGAGGCGGTCTGGCTGGCGCTCAATCAGGGGTTTGCGGGCTGTTATCAGCACGTCGCCTAGCTGCTGGGCGGCGGGCAGCAGCAGCAGCGGCGGCAGCTCCAGGGCAACTCCGGCGGCCAGGGTCAGCGGAGCCGGACGGCCGTCGCGGTAGCCCAGGGCCTGCACCCGCAGGCAGTAAGTGCCGGGCCGCAGGTCGGCGAAGGAAAACCGGCCCTTTTCGTCGCTCAACGCACTCTTCACCAGTCCCGAATCGGCGGCTTGCAGCAGCAGGACGTTGGCAAATTCGAGCGGCTGGCGGGCGGCGTTGCACACGCTGCCACGGAGCTGGCCCCGGCGCAGCGTATCGGCGGCCGGCCGGTGCGGAGCCGCGCCGAAGTGCGTGGTTGGGCAGGCAGCAGGGGCAGCTTTTGTGTTGATTATCAACCCCAAATTGAGCATCAACCCAAGCCAAACGCCGGGCACGGCAATGCCCGTCCCGCTCAAAAGGCGGGATAAAAAATCGACCATGAAGAAAGGGGAAACGGTGGGTGAAGGATGGCCGCGCGGTCAAGTATACCACAACGGGCGAACTACGAACGGGCAAACCACAACGGGCCGGCTGCACCTTCGGCAACCGGCCCGTTTCCTGTTTAATTGGCTGGCGCGAAACCTAGCGCGTCGTCGTGGTCGAGTTCTCCGTCACGTTCATCTTGAACGTGCCCCGGTGGCCCTTGCTGTCGGCTGGAGTGAGCAGGCGGCGGTATTTTTCGGCCGTGGCGGCGGGTTGCGGCTGGCCGTTCACGCGCATTCCGCCGTCGTTGAGGTCGAAGGTGAAATCGGTCGTTTTCGGGCCGATGATGCCATCGCGGCGCAGGGCGTCGCGCAGCTTGGTGGTGCTGGGCGGCGTGGGCGGGGCGGGCGTTGCGGGGCCAGCCTGCTGGCGCGGGTAGCCCCAGTAGCGGGGGGCGCGGGGCGGGGCGGGCGGGGCTGCCCGGTAGCGGGGGGCGCGGGGCGGTACCGGCGGGGCGGTTTCGCCCGCTTCCAGCTTGAGGCGGCGCAGCTCGGCCTCGGCCCGGCGGATGTCATTTTGCAGCTCGCGGCGGCGCTCGGCGGCACCGGGGTTGGCGCTGCGGCTGTCGGTTTCGGCCTGGCGGGAATCGGCTTCGGCCTGGCGGCTGTCGGCGTCGGCCTGGCGGGTATCTTTTTCAGCCTGACGGGTGTCGGCTTCGGCCTGGCGGGTGTCGGCTTCGGCCTGGCGCACGTCGGCTTCTACCTCGCGGGCATCGGCCTCGGCTTCGCGCTGGGCTTCGGCCAGGTCGCGGTCGGCTTCGTCGAGGCCGCGCAGGGCTTCTTCAATGCTGCGCCGGGCTTCGGGGGTGAGGTCAGGATTTTTCTGGAGTTGCAGGCGCAGGCTGCGGCGGGCGGTTTCGTTGGCCTCGCTGGCGGCTTGCTGGCGAACGTCGGCCGGATGGATACGGACGCGGCGGGCGCGGGCGCCGCGCAGGCTGCCGTTGATTTCGGCCCGCGCCTCGCGCAAGCCCGCGCTGGCTTCGCTCAGGCCCAGTTCGGCCCCGGCCACGCCCAGGGCCAGGGCATCGCTGACGAGGTTGCCGATGGCTCCCCGGTCGAGGTCAATCCGTACCGTTTCGCGCCCCCGGCGGCTGGGGGCCACCACCACCAGACGCTCGGCGCTGCGCTCGATGCGGCGGCTCAGGCGTTCGATTTCGCGCTCGGAGCCGGGGCCGTTGCCCTCCCCGAAATCGGGCACCGGCGGGCGGGGCGGGGCGGGCGGCAGCGGCACCACCAGCACTTGGTCGGTGCCCGTGGCCGGGCCGGTGCGAGCCTTGCGGTCGGTGGCAGCTTCGATGCGTTCACCGTTCACCACCAGTTCTTTGACGCGGCCTTTCTTGTCTTTCGTGATGACGACCGTAGCGGGTTCGTCGCGGTCGCCGGGGCGGTTTTGGGCGGCGCGGCGGCTGGTGTCGGCATTCAATTCCGCCAGCCGGCTGCCCGAAAGCGGCCGCAACGTGCTGAGTTCGGCACCCAATTCGGCACCAGTTTCGGCGTTTTGCCCGGCCCCGGCGGCGGCTGTTTCCAGCGTCGCTTCCGACGTTGGTGCGGGACGGAAATTCGGCCCCGTACCGGCCCGGCGGGTGGTATCGGTCAGGCTCGTGGCGATGGTTTTGGTGGTGGTCCGCACGGTTCTGGCAAAGCTGTTCCAGCCCCGCGCTGCCTGCCCGGCCAGCGGGCCGGCCACCGTGGCCCCCGCGCCCAGCAGGCCCAGGCTGCCCAGCAGCAGCAGCAGCGCCAACGCGCCCTCGGTGCGGGTGGGGGCGGGGCGGTTTTGCACCAGCCGGCGCACCCGGCCCAGCAACGAGCCGCGCCCGCCCAGGGCGGCCAGCGCCAGTTGCGGCGCGGTGCGCGTCAGGGCCGGCAGCTGGGCCTGGGCTTGCGTCCACTCGGCCAGCGCCGTGAGGGCGCGGGCCAGGCGCATGGCATCGCCATCAACGAGTTGCGTGGCGAGGTCGTCGCAGCAATTTTCGCGTTCGGTGCGCAGGCAGCCGCTCATAAACCACACCGCCGGGTGGTAAAAAAACACGGTTTCGGTCACGGTCAGCAGCAGGTTCACGAGGTAGTCGCGGCGCAGCACGTGGGCCACTTCGTGGGCCAGCACGGCCTCCAGGTAGCCGGGGGCGAGGCCCGCCACCGCGCCCAGCGGCAGCAGCACCACGGGCCGCAGGTGGCCCAGCACCACCGGGCCGGTCACGAGGGCCGACTCCAGCAGCTGCACCGGCCGCCGCAGGCCCGCCCGGCTGGCCAGTCCGGCCAGGCGGTTTTGCCAAACCTCCCCCAGCGGCTGCACCCGGTAGCGCCGCAGCCGCTGCACCAGCAGCAGCCCGCCCAGCAGCCGTACCGCCATCAGCAGCAGCCCGACAAACCACGCCAGCACCAACAG
>JANYFQ010000110.1 GCA_025362615.1 Hymenobacter sp.
CAGTTGCAGCGCCAACGGCTGCGGCTCCTCGACAGCCTGGCCACGGCCAACGAGCTGGCCCAGCGCCGCGCCCGCGACAGCACCGAGCGAGCCACGCACGCCCGCTACCGGCGCGAAGCCGCCACCTCCCAAACCCTCAAACAAGCCGATGAAGCCCTCGAAGCTGCTTACCGCCGGGGCCGTGTGCCTCTGCCTCGCCTTTAGCGCCGTTTTTAGCGCCCGTGCCCAGTCGGCCGACACGGCGCGGCTGCCCGGCCTGCGGGCGCTCCGCGCCGGCGCGGCTTTTCCTTACCCGGCCGGGGTCGGCCTGGAGTTGAGCGTGTACCGCCGCGTTGTGGGGCAGGCGGCACTGGCCGATACCGTGATTGCCTCGAAAAACCGGCGCATTCGTGCCCTTACGGCCCAGGTTTGCACCGCCGAAGACCTGTACCAGCAGGCCACCGTGCGGGCACTGGCCGCCGAGCAGGCCGCCGACCGCCGGCGCGACGTGCTGCTGCACTTGGACGGCTTGGACCAGAAAGCCAACCGCCCCGACCGCTGGCCCCTGTTTTTCCGGGTTCTGAGCGTCGGGGCCGTTTCGTTTGGCGCGGGTTTTATGACAGCAGCCGCACTGGTGGGGCGGTAGTGGTGCGGCGGCGTTAAATTATCGTCCGGTACGTTGGTTCGGGCGAAACCTGTTATATTTGCAGCGCGTTAAAAGCTCGTTGGGTTGGTGGACCTGGACAGTTTAGCCTCCCAGCAAGTAGCATTAATTCATGGACGAAGGCCCGCCGCAAGGTGGGCCTTTTACGTTTTGGGGCAGTTTACGCATTTGCCAACGTGGCCCGTTGCGCCAAAATCAGCGGCCGGGAATTGGTCGAGATGGCCGTGTCCCAGAATAGTTGGCCCAGTCCATCGGGCGACAACTGTTTTTCTAATACGGGGTCGGGCAGTTGGTCGAATTGCAGGAAAACGATGGCGCTGTAAGCCTTGCGCCACCACAGCCAGCCCCATACCCGCCGCCAAGCCGTGCGGGTGATGGTGACGGTGCCGCCGCTGGGTGCCTCGCGCCAAGCGCGGCGGCACTCGGTGATTTTATGGACGGAGGCGCGGAAGAGCACCGTTGTACGGCGGAAGTCGCGGAGTTCAATTCTGGGGGGTGTCATCGTCGGGTTTGGGTTACTGGTTGAGCTGGTACAGCCGATGAGCTTGCTGCACGGACAAGCCAGTGAGTTCTGTTAGTGGCTTTCGGTTCATGTGCATGGTGTAGCCCGTTGCTTTTTCAAGCATTACGTACTGCTCGTATAATGCCGGGGCAGTTAGGGCAGCATTGCGTAAGTCACTGCCGCTGGCGTAGATGCAAAAGCGGCAGCTCAGCCGCTCGTTACCCAGCCCGTAGGCGTAGTGTGGTTTCTCGCCTGCATCGGCAATCAGGGCGAATACTTCGGGGGTAAATAGGTGGTGGACCGGCAGCCAGTCGTACCAAGTGCGGCGGCTGTTGGTCTGGTCCTCATTGAGTGCCCAGGGCAACTCTTTGTAGCGGCTCACACTCTCGCTGGCCCGCAAGCCCAGGCAGTTTACTACCACCTTGAAGCCGTTGGCGGTGGCGTAGCGCCGTATTTCGCGCTGGCAGGGGCCGGTTTTCCAATCCGACGTACACCACCGCTGCCCGTCGCTGGGCCACGGTGAGCAGCCCGGCCGGGTGGCGTACTTCTCCGCTACTTTGTCGAGCAGCGAAATTCCCCGGTGGTGCTGGGCCAGCACGAACGGCACCCCGTAACTGGCGGCCTGGCCCTGGGCCAACTCCAACGCGCCTGGCCACTCCATCTCGCCCAGGGGCGCATGAACGCAAAGCATCTGCTCGGCCGGCACCTGCCGGGCCACCGTGATAAATGCCGCTTGGCTGTCCTTGCCGCCGCTGTGGTTCATGACAAACAACGCGCCCGCTTTCACCAGCGGAGGTATGTCGGGGCCGGGGTCGTGGAAGAAATCAAGTTGAGTGCGGCGGTTCATGGCGGTTTTTAAGCTGTT
>JANYFQ010000139.1 GCA_025362615.1 Hymenobacter sp.
TGCCGCAGCAAGCTGCTCGAATTATTTGAAATTGTGTTCAATTCACCCTACAATTATGGGTAGTGCTGTTTTTGTAATGCTAAACGGTGCCCGGAAATGCGTTTCAAGCTAATGCTCAGCATTACAAAAACAGCACTACCCAAAAAACGATAACCAAAACAGGCGGGAAATCAATTCGCTAAATTCGTGATTTTGTCAAACCCGCAATAGCTGTGCAGCACTTCGGGCAGCGCAATGCCGCTTTCGTCTTGGTTGTTTTCGAGCAGCGCGGCCACGATGCGGGGCAGGGCCAGGGCCGAGCCGTTGAGCGTGTGCAGGAGCTGGGTTTTGCCGCCTTCGGCGCGGTAGCGGCACTTGAGGCGGTTGGCCTGAAAGGTTTCAAAGTTCGACACCGAACTCACTTCGAGCCAGCGGCTTTGGGCGGCGCTCCAGACCTCAAAATCGTAGGTGAGGGCCGAGGTAAAGCTCATGTCGCCGCCGCAGAGGCGCAGGATGCGGTAGGGGAGGCCCAGCTTGCCGAGCAGGCCCTCGACGTGGGCAAGCATGGTGTCGAGGGCGGCGTAGGAGGTTTCGGGGGTGGTGATTTGCACGATTTCGATTTTGTCGAACTGGTGCAGGCGGTTGAGGCCGCGCACGTCGGCACCCCAGGAGCCGGCTTCGCGGCGGAAGCAGGGCGTGTAGCCGGCCAGGCGGACGGGCAGCTTGTCGGCCGGAATAATCTCGTCGCGGTAGAGGTTGGTGAGCGGCACCTCGGCCGTGGGAATGAGGTAAAGGTTGTCTTTCAGGTCGTGGTACATCTGGCCGTCTTTGTCGGGCAGGTTGCCGGTGCCGTAGCCGCTGGCCTCGTTCACGAGGATGGGGGGCTGCACTTCGGTGTAGCCGGCGGCGCGGGCTTGGTCGAGGAAAAAGTTGATGAGTGCCCGTTGCAGCCGCGCCCCTTGGCCCTTGTACACCGGGAAGCCCGCGCCGGTGATTTTATTGCCCAGCTCGAAGTCGATGATGTCGTACTTTTTAATCAATTCCCAGTGCGGCTGGGCGTTGGCGGGCAGGGCGGGTTTTTCGCCGCCTTCGCGCAGCACTTCGTTGTCGGCGGCGTGGCGGCCTTCGGGCACGCTGACGTGGGGCAGGTTGGGGAGCTTGTAGAGAAGCTGTTTTTGCTCGTCTTCGACCTGGGCTAGTTCGGCGCTGGCGGCCTGGGTTTGCTGTTTGAGGTCGGCGGTGCGGAGCTTGAGGGCCTCGGCCCCGGCGCGGTCGCCGGTTTTCAGGAGGCCGCCGATTTGGGTAGCGAGCTGGTTGGCTTCGGCCTGGGCGGCGTCGTGGGTGGTTTGGAGGGCGCGGCGGCGCTGGTCGAGGGCGAGGACGGCGGCCACGTCGGCTTCGGCGGTGGCGTAGTGTTTTTTGGCCAGCCCGGCGAGGACGGCGGCGGTGTGGTCGCGGAGGACGGAGATTTGCAGCATGACGGGGCAAAAGTAGTTTCTCGTGGCTTGTTTCTGGCCGAGTCGCTCCAATAGCTGTCCCGCAGTGGGCGCAGCGTTGGTCGGGGGGCGTAAAAGAAACAATTTAACAATCCGACAATTAAACAAGAAACCAGCAACGCGCCTCGGTGTATCTTTGTCGGACGGATTTGGCGGTTTGCCCGTAATGCCTTAACATTGCGGCTACAAACCGGCCCGTGGGGGCCAAAGAAGCCGGCGCTTGCTCTGGGGTAACGCCGCCCGCCGCTGTTGGCCGCAGCACTACAATTTATCGGTTCGACTATGCCGCTGCCGTCCTTGCAGGGTGGCCCCGGTTTAATACACTTCGGTTCCTTCCGAGGGCTTTTCACGCAGTGCAACCGGCCCCGGCACTGCGCCCAACCATGTTTTTTTCAGCCAGTCAGCCCAATTCCGCCCGTTTTCCGTGTCCGCCGTTGGGCGGGCCGCTGGCTGGTTTTGTGTTGCTATTTGGCTACTCCAACCCCGCCTACCCATTTACTGAATGCATACCCTCTCCGATTTGAAGGAACGGCTGTTGTCGGACTTGAAAGAAATTGCCGAAATCCAGAACGTGGGCAATTTCAAGCGCCTCACCAAGCAGGAGCTGATTTATAAAATTCTGGACGCTCAGGCGTTGCGCCCTGGCGCGAACGAGCCGGCCGCTGCCGTCGATGAGCCGGCCGCACCGGTTGCGAAAGTTCCGGCCGCCCGGCCGTCGCGTCGGGCTACCCCCGCTGCCTCCGCACCAGTCGAGATGCCGTTTTCGGACGTGGCCTCGCCGGCAGTGCGGGCAACGCGGCCAGCGCCAGTGGCGGCCGTGGCCGCGCCAGCGGCTCCCGACCAAGCCCCGGCCCCCGCGCCCGCAGCCGCTCCGGCCGAGCCAGTACTAGCTCCGACGGCTGCCGCCGAAGCCCCGGTTGAGGCCAGTGCCGACCCCGCCGCTGCACCTGGTACCGACGCGCCCGAAGCGCCCGCGCCGCGCCGCGAAGGCCGGCAGCGCGTGGACCGTGCCGGTCGGCCCATCACCGAAGAGAGCCGCGAAACCCGCCAGGCTGCCCTCGCCGCCGATGCAGCGGCTGAGGCCCAGGCGGCGGCCGAAGCCGCCCAGGCCGCCCGCGACCAGCCTTTCGACCGCCGCCGCGACTACGCTGCCGAAGCCAACACCGAGCGCGAAGGCCGCCCCGAGCGCAATGGCAACGGCCGCGACCAACGCAACGGCAACGGCAACGGCCAGAACCAGAACCGCGAGCCGCGCCCGAACCGCCAGGACCAGCCGCGTGAAAACCGCGAACTCCGCGCCGACCAGCCCCGCCCGGCCCCGGCCCTGGCGGCCGATGGCACCGCCGGCCCCGAGCAACTCACCCGCGAGCAACGCTACGCCCAGCGCGATTTGCAGCGCCAGCAGCGCCGCGACGAGCGTGTTCAAAACGGCGACCGCCCCCAGAACAACGAGCGCGACCGCAGCCAGAACGGCGAGGGCGGCGGGCAAAGCCAACCGCAAAGCCAACCGCAAAGCCAGCCCCAGCGGCCGGCCCGCATCGAGCTGGACTTGGTGGTGCCCGGCGGCGGCACCATGGAACTGATGCCCGACGGGGGCTACGGCTTTTTGCGCTCGCCGTTCTACAATTACCTGGCTTCACCCGACGACGTGTTTGTGTCGGTGCAGCAGGTGAAACAGTTTGCACTGAAGGCCGGCGATACCGTGCAGGCCCAGATTCGGCCCCCGCGCGAGGGCGAAAAATATTTCGCCCTCGTGAGCGTGGACAGCGTGAACGGCCGCACCGTGGAAGAAGCCCGCGACCGGGTGCCGTTCAACACCCTCACGCCGCTCTTCGCCAACGAGCGCCTCAACCTGACCACCAAATCAACCCAAATCAGCACCCGCGTACTCGATATGTTTGCGCCCATCGGCAAGGGGCAGCGCGGGCT
>JANYFQ010000178.1 GCA_025362615.1 Hymenobacter sp.
CGAGTCCCGGCGACTACATCGGCACTTATGGTTTCATCGTGCTGATGATTGTTGGCTTCTGGTTCCTGATGCGCCGCATGGGCAGCGCTGGCGGCCCCGGCGGTCAGATTTTCAGCATCGGCAAGAGCAAGGCCGCGCTGTTTGAGGGCGGCGACAAGGTGAAAATCACCTTCAAGGACGTGGCCGGGCTGGAAGAGGCCAAAGAAGAAGTGCAGGAGATTGTTGAGTTCCTCAAGAACCCCAGCAAGTTTACCGTGCTGGGCGGCAAAATACCCAAAGGTGCCCTGCTCGTAGGCGGCCCTGGCACCGGTAAAACCCTGATGGCGAAGGCTGTGGCGGGCGAAGCCGACGTGCCGTTCTTTTCCCTCTCGGGTTCCGACTTCGTGGAAATGTTTGTGGGCGTGGGTGCGGCGCGGGTGCGCGACTTGTTTAAGCAGGCCAAAGCCAAAGCGCCCTGCATCATCTTTATTGACGAGATTGATGCCGTGGGCCGTTCGCGCAGCCGGGGCAACGCCCCCGGCGGCAACGACGAGCGCGAAAACACCCTCAACTCGCTGCTGGTGGAGATGGACGGCTTCGGCACCGACTCGGGCGTTATCATCCTGGCTGCCACCAACCGGCCCGACACCCTCGATTCGGCCCTGCTGCGGCCCGGCCGTTTCGACCGCCAAATCAGCATCGACAAGCCCGACATCAACGGGCGCACCCAGATTTTTCAGGTTCACCTCGCGCCCCTCACGCTGGGGCCGGACGTGGAGGCCAAAAAGCTTTCGGCTCAGACGCCGGGCTTTGCGGGGGCCGAAATTGCCAACGTCTGCAACGAGGCCGCGCTGATTGCGGCCCGCAAGGACAAGAAGATGATTACGAACCAGGACTTTACCGATGCCATCGACCGCGTTATCGGGGGCCTGGAAAAGAAGAATAAAATCATCAGCCCCGGCGAGAAGCGCATCGTGGCCTACCACGAGGCCGGGCACGCCGTGGCCGGCTGGTTTCTGGAGCACACCGACCCGCTCGTGAAGGTGAGCATCGTGCCGCGTGGCGTAGCGGCCCTCGGCTACGCCCAATACTTGCCCACCGAGCAGTTTTTGTACAACGTGGAGCAGATGACCGACGAGATGTGCATGGCCCTGGGCGGCCGGGCCGCCGAAGAATTGGTGTTCGGCAAAATCTCGACCGGCGCGTTAAGCGACCTGGAGCGAATCACTAAAATGGCGTATTCGATGGTGACGATGTACGGAATGAACCCCAAGCTGGGCAACGTGTCGTTCTACGACTCCAAAGGTCAGAATGAATACGGGTTCTCAAAACCGTATTCCGAAGCCACCTCGCAGCTCATTGACGAGGAAGTGCGTAACATCATCGAGCAGGCTTACGTCCGCACCAAAGAGTTGCTCACCGAGCGTCGGCACGAGCTGGAAGTCATCGCCAAAGAGCTGCTGGACAAGGAAGTACTGTTGCAGGAAGACCTGACCCGTCTGGTGGGCGTGCGGCCCTTCGGCGGCCAAACCACCTACCAAGCCCACATGGCCGGCACCGACCGCAGCGAAACCGCCTCGGAACTACACAACGAACACCCCAACGCCGGAGCCGGCGACGTGACCCGCAACGACCTGCCGCCTTTGCACCTGCCGGGGCTGGACGACCGGCCGGCAGCGTCGGGTTCGGACGTAACCGCCGGCAGCGCCATCGCCCCGGTATAGCGCGGCCCAACCCACGCAAAACGCCCGCCGACACTTGCGTGTCGGCGGGCGTTTTTTGTTAAACTGTGCAGCACTGCGGCAACCCGGCCGCCTGGCCGGGTTGCCCGCGCTTGCTACTCCACCACCAGGCGGCGGGTGAGCGGGCCTTCGCTGCTGAGCAGGCGCAGGGTGTAGATGCCGGCCGGCAGGCCCGTCAGGTCCAGCTCGGTGCGGGTGTCGGTGGCGCGGCCGGGGGCGGGGGTCAAAAAGCGCTGCTGGGCCACGCGGCCCAGCCCGTCGAGCAGGCTCAACAGGCCCGCTTGGCGCAGCAGCGCGGCGGGCACCGTGAGCGTGGCGCGGCGGTGGGCCGGGTTTGGGAACAGGCCCAACTGTGCGGCCAGCGCCGCGTTGCGTGCCCCCAGCGGGGTAGTAAAGGCCGGGGCGCAGGAGGAAGGCGACGCGGCGGCCCCGCAGTTCGTCGTCACGCAGGCCGTGTAGATGGTGTTGGGCAGCAGGCCCGGCACCACCACGGGCGAAGCTGCGGCTGGAACCGTGACCGCCGGCCCGCTGGCGGGCGTGAGCGCCACGGTGTAGCCCGTGGGCGCGGCCCCGCCCACCGGGGCCGCAAACGCCACCCGGGCCGAGGTGGCGCTCAGGGCACTCGCCGCCACGCCCGTCACGGCCCCGCAGGTGGGCGCCGCGCAGGTGGCCGTCAGGTCGAAATTGCCGGTGAAGGTGCCGGTGAGTTGATTATGCACCACCAAGGTGTATGGCTGCCCGGCGATACTGGAAAAAGTTACTTTCGCGTTGCGGGTCGGACAAGTGGGGTCACTCGTGTTGGCCCCGACGCACGTCAGATTGTTGCAACTTCCCTGTAACACAATTAAAGCGTTATCAGGCACTTGAGTGTTGGGGCTGCACAAACTTACCGTGATGGGCGTGCCAGTACCCACTAGTCTGTAGAACACGTTGTTATAGCCAACATTGTTACCGTTGCAGGTGAGTAGAACCGGGGTGAAATTACTGGCTCCATTCAAGGAGCCAGATAGTGTCTGGCCGCAACTGATAGGGATAGCTGAACTGCACTGCTCGTTGGCAGGTGGCAAGTAAAGGGTAGTAAAACTGGTGCTTACCGGCAACGTCTGGGATGTGGCACTACACTGCCCAACGATGGTAACTATATAAACGGTGCCAGGCGTGAGGCCCGTAAGAGATACCGAAGAACTTACTCCGGGCAGACCAGCGGAGGCAGTTACTATTACCGTGGAGCCTGAACCTTGAGGTACTGCTGTAATGGTATACCCACCAGGAGCGCCAAGCGGATTGGGTAAAAAGGACAATAAAGCTGTGGTCTGCGTGAGTTGAGCGTATCCATTGATGATGGGCGGGCGACAAGTTGGAAATGCTGCTTGCTGGGTGACACAAATGGTAAATGGACCACCAGCGCCAGTACTCGAAACAGGTGAAACCGCAATATAATAAGGATAAAGTGTGCTATTGGCATTGGCACTACTGTAGAACAGGGCTGGAGCAGTTGCTACCTGGCCACCCTGTTGAGTTATTGAGCCACGCGAACACGTTAGTAGGTTCAGCGAAATCATGGGTGCCTGCAATGAATTTTCATACAGCCGCACCTCGCCAGCGTTGCCCGTAACCGCGATTTGAAAGTATACGTCGGTTGGTGCTTCTATTTTATACCAAACATCATTTGACGACGAAAAGCCGATGCAACTGGCAACATTCGGTGTGACGGTAGCTCCTGTCGTGGTGCCGTTGGTTGGCACACAAGCATTTCTTCCTACTGGCAATTGCACAGCGTCCTGCGGCTCGTCGTTGCCAAACGTAGTGCGGAACGTGCGCGTGAGCACGGCGCTGGTGCCGCCGTTGGCGCAGGTGGCTTGCAGCGTGACGGTATAGGCGCTGTTCGCGATGAGGCCCGTCAGGGCAATCGGCGCACTCGTGGGGGCGGGCGTGATGGTGACGGGCGGGCTGCCCTGCCGCGTCACGACCACGGTGTAGCGCACGTTGCCGTTGCCGGGCCGAAAGTCGAGTTGCGCCGTGGTAGCCCCGATGCCGCTGACGGCCACGTTTTGCGGGTCGCCGCAGGGCGTGGGGTCGCTCACGCAGATGGTGAAGGACCCAAGCGGGTCGGTGGCCGCGTAGCCGCCCACGAGCAGGTAGTAGATGGTGGCGGGTTGCAGGCCAATCAGGTCCACGTTGCCCACGGCCGTGTTGGCAGCCCCGCTGCTGGCGCAGCGCACCTCGCTGAACGGCCCGGCCGACCCCACGGGCGTGGTGAAGACGCGCACCAGCCCAGCGGCATTGCCCGTCAGGGTCAGGCGCACGGCCCGGCTGGCGGCGGCCCCGGCGGCGGGGGTCGTGAAGCGGTACCACACGTCGGGCTGGTAGCCGGTCGTGCCGTTGCCGGGGCCGCTCAGGCCGCCGCAGTTGGTACTCAGGTAGCCGTTGGCCGCCGTGTTGGTGGCCCCTACCGTGGTGCCGGCCGTGGGGGTGCAGGTGGCGGTCAAGGGCAGCACAATGGCCCCGGTCGGGTCGTCGTTGGCGGGGGCCTGGGCGCGGGCCGGGGCCGCCGCCAGCAGCAGCAGCAGGCCCAACAGCCAGCGCACGAGGCTGGCAGGGCAGAACGGACGTAAAAAGGTTTTCATGGGATTAGAGGGCTTGGTTGAAAAAGGAGAAAAAATTCATCGGGACAAAAAAACAGTGCCCCCGTGGCGGCAACCGGAAGGATGCCGGGTTGCCAAAAAACGCCGCCGGCCAGCGCCGACGACGTTTCTTTGGTTCCGAAACCGCTTAGTTGCGCTGCACCGGAATGCTTTCGCTGCGCTGCGTGGTGGTCAGCTTGAAGAAGTAGCCGCCGGCCGATTTGGGCCTGGGCCGTCAGGCCCAAACCCAGAAAAACAAAGGCCGCGACTGCGAGCCGCCTGGCCGGGAAAATGAGTGCGTTCATGAGAAAAATGTCATGAGTTGAACGCGGAGGAGTTAATTTTGGAAACCGTGTTTGCGCGGTGCTCCCTGGCCCCGGCGTTGCCCTCCGCTTCATTGTAGCGGCAGCGCCGGATGCGGCCATCCGAAGCAGCTAAGGGTTAGGTGTCACTGTATGCCCAACCCCGGCTGCCAGGCGGAACAAGCGGCTCCCTGCTCGTAACGGGGGGCCGTCTTGTCCGCCGGCCGTCGGTGCCGAAAGCCGCGCCGACGGAAAGCAGGCCGCAACGGCCCGGAAGGCCGCCCACGACGGGCGAAACAAACCATTTTCGTCGCGGCCGGTGGGCCAGGAGCGGAAAATGGGTACCGGCACCCCAACAGCCAGAAAAATGCTATCGGGGCACCAATTTTTCCAAAAATGGGGGGGGTGAACCTTGCACGAGGCAACTTGCCGGGCCGCCGTGAGGGCGACCCGCGCAAAAGACAGACAGAAGCACAGTGGGTTTCATCGGTGACACGCGCAAAATGAGGTATCCGACAGCCGGCAACAGCCGGCTGCAAAATCATTTTTTCCGCTGGCGTGGCCCGGCCCGCCGCCCCGCAGGGTGGCCGGCGCGCGGCAGACACGGGGCAGTTGTTCGGGTCGGCCGGGCGGCCCCAACCGGGGCACACAGGGCAAGCGCCCAGCCTGGATGGCCGGGGGGCAACGAACAACCGCAGCCGATTACATCAGCGAGCGGATAAGCGTGGTGCTCTTTTATAATGCGAGCGAAAGCACCGAGGAGAGTGAGGCAACAATAGTTCGACAAACATACAACATCCGCCAACAAAACCCAACCAGTCCGCCGCCCGCGCAAACGACCCATGCTAAATAATGCAATTTCAACCTCGTATTGAAGCAAATAAAGGGTTGTTGGCCTGAAAAAATGCTAAAAAATTTCTTAAGGCCCTTGCTTTTGAAGAAGTTGTTGAACGACCGCGTGAAAACAACCAAACGACAAGCGGGCGGCGAAAAAAGCCGCCCGCCCGCACCGCTTGTTTGGTCCGATGGCAGAAAATTTGGGTGGTTATGTTTTGCCCATCGTCCAACGGCCAGTGGCCGGACGAAGCCC
>JANYFQ010000203.1 GCA_025362615.1 Hymenobacter sp.
CCCCGTTGGGGTTCGGCCCCGTTCCATGCGCTTTTCCGGGGGTAGGCTCCCGCTGGTCGCCAACCCCCGGCTGTGCTATGGAACCCCGTTGGGGTTCTGCGTAACAGCAGCTAATAAAAAACAAGAGACAAGCAACGAGAAACACAAAACGCTCGAATTGCCCGCGTAACAGCAGCTGATAATTCACAAAAAAGGTCGCCCGGAGGCGACCTTTTCCAGACATCGAGCGGAAGCGGTTTAAAATAAAAAGTCAAACCCGACCAGCACCAGTTTCTCCTCCCCCACCGCGTAGGTGACGTTGATGATGGCTTGCTTGAGAATGTCGACGTACACACCGCCGCCGAAACCGGTGTGGAAGGCAGCCAGGCCCGTGTAGGCCCCGGTGTCGTTGTCGGAATAAACGCGGCCGACATCCGCCAGGCCCAACAGGCCAAACTTGCCGGGGAAGATGTAGGCGTTGAAGCTAAAGAGCTGCAAGCGCGTTTCTAAATTGCCGTACACGGCGGTGCGGCCGGCGTAGCGGGTGCGGCGGTAGCCGCGCAAGTTGGTGGTGCCCCCCAGCGTGTTGGCCTGGTAAAAGCGGTAGTCGCCGTAGTTGTGCTGGATGCCGAGGCGGCCGGCGTAGGTGAGCTGGAACGGGAAGTTGGGCGTGAGGTAGGCCCGGATTTCGGAGCTGATGCGGCCGTAATTCAGGCCCTCGCCGTTGAGCTGCCAGTTGTACTGAAACTCGTTGTGCCAGCGGATGCCGATGCGTGGGTTTTTGGCCGACGACACGGCATCAAGGTTCAGGTAAGTAATGCCGCCGAGGTACTGATTGGCCTGAAAATCAGTGGCCCGTACCCCGAAGCGGCGGTTCTCGAACGTGCCCGTTGCCGCGCCGATGCTGTCGGCGATGACGGCCCCGATGGGGTCGTTTTCCACCCGAAACTGGTCGAACTGCGGACCAATGCCGAAGCGCATGAAGCTGAAAAGCTTGCGTTCCAGCGTCGGGGCGATGGTAAGGCGGTTGAAGCGCACCCGGTACGAGCTGCTGACGGTGCGGTTCGTGACGCGCTTGTCGTTCTCGGTTTCGGTGGCCAGGTTGGCCGTGTTGTTGCCGATGCCGAAGAAGTTGAAGAGCAGCTGCGGGCCGTAGAACTGGGCAAAAACGCGGAGGTCGGTTTTGGGCAGAATGCGCGTGAACTGGCCCAGGTAGCGGATGTTGTAGGCCCCGCGGGCAGGCGCGAGGTTGGCCGTCAGGCTCTGCTCCCAGGCGTAGGGTTCGCGGCGGAAACCGTAGTGCCGCCGCGTGATGCCGCCGCCGAGCAAAATACCGTCGTCGATGTTGTAGCCAAAAAAGAAGGCCGGGCCGGTGTAATCGAGGCGATAGTCTTTGAGGTCGAAGCGTTTGGGGTGGTCGTAGCGGCTCACCTCAATGCCCGGCTCCAGGCGCAGGCGGGCTTCGGGGCCGGTGCGGACGACGTTGCCGGTGTCGGCGTCGTAGATGTGGGTTTTGTGGAAGAGGCCGCCCACGCGGTCGGTGGTGGTGATGGAGTCGCGGCCGGTGCCGGCGATGACGCGCAGCTTGAGGCCGTTTTTCACCTCGCCGCTCACGCTGTAACGGTCCTGGCCGGCAATGCCGTAGAGGCGCACTTCGTCGGTAACGCGGTTATCGAACGTGCGGTCGTAGAGAATTTTTTTGGTGACTTTGCCCTCCTTGTTAATCTTCTGCATCGTCACACGGGTCGTGTTGTCGGGCTGGCGGAGCACGGTAAACTGCTCGTTTTTTTCGGAGCCGCGCACCTCCACGGTTTCGGCCAGCACGTCGGCGTAATCGGCGGCGAGCTTGGGCAGTAAATCGCGGCGGCTCTTGAGTTTGGCCACGATTTCGGGGCCGTGGAGGGCGAAGATTTTGGGGTCCCATTTTTCGCGGAACGCCTTGTCAATCACGGCATCCGTGAGCTGGGCTTTCATGGCTTCGGCCTGGGCCACCCAATCGGCTTTGGTGACGCCGGACATAAACACGCGGTCGTTGCTCATGCCCGTTTGGTTGAGGCCCCGGAAGTCGGCGTAATCGTAGCCGAAGCTCTGGAAATTCCGCACCGCAAACTTGCGCGACACGAGGTAGGGCAGCACGCCGTCGCCCCGGAAAAAGGCAATGTCGCGGTCTTCGGGCACGGCGGTGTAGCTGCGGTCGCCGTCCTTGTTTTTGCGCTCGGCCCAGCGCCATTGGTCTTCGTGGCGGTCCCAGTCGCCAATCCACATATCAAACAAGCGCGAGCGGGCAAAGGCTTTCTCGTTCACCTTGTCGTCGTTGTCTTCGATGAGGTGCTCAATCATCTTGTCGGTGCTGACGAGCTTTTTGGCGTAGCCGAGGCTGGCCACGTTGTCCTGGCTGTCCTTGGCATCTTCTTCGAGTGCGGCGGGCAGGTTGGCAAACCGGGTGTAGTACTGGCCCAGCAGGGGGTCTTGCGGAATGAAAACGGGCACCGGGTTGGTGTGCAGAATGCCCGCCGCTTCGGCCAGCGGCGGCAGCACGAAAGAGGCGTAAGGGTGCTGGGCCGAAATCTGGTCTTGGAGCACGGCGCGGGCCAGGCCGGTGCGCAGGTTTTCGGGCAGCACTGCGGCGGGGTCTTTGTCGATGCCGCGCAGCGTGAACAGGTAGCCCTCGTCGTTGCGGAGCTTGAGCGAAGCCGTTTGCTTGCCGCCACCGGTTTTGTAGGGCGTGAGGCCGTCTTTGTCGTTCTGCAAATCGATGACCTTGAAGGGGATTTTGGCGGCCCATTCCTGACGGTAATGCTCGCCGAGCAGCCAGTTGTGAAACTTGCCGTGGCGGGCGTAGCTGGGGTTGGCGGCCACGGTCACGGTCGAGTCCTTAAAGTTGGGGCGGCGGCTGGGCAGGGGCATTTGGGCCAGCACTTCGGCATCTTTTTTCTTCTGGTCGCGCTTGGCCTGGCGGTCTTTGGCGATGGCGTTTTCGGTTTGGGGCAGGCGGGTGCCGGTGGCCTGGCCGTTAGTGGAAGTCAGGGCCACGGCGGTGGCGGTGTCGGCGGCGGCTTTGGCGCGGGGTGCCCGGCCTACGGGCTTGGTGTAGAGGGCCGTGCGAAACACCCGACGGGCGGTTTCGCCCTTGCCCTGCGGAATAAAATACTCGGCCCACACCTGCCCGTCGGTGTAGTAATTCACCTGCGCCCAGCCCTTTTCCTTGTCCGAAAAAATGGCGCCGCCCCGGCGGCCGGGTTTTACGTGCTGGGTTTTGCAGCCCGACCCGCTGACGATGTAGTGCGTACTGCCTTCCTTAAAATACTGGAGGTTGTGCTCGTGCCCGGCGGCGTACACCACGTTGGGGTACTTGTTGAAAATGTCAATCAGCCCCTTGCGGTACGCCTGGTAGAGCGGGTGCGGCACGTCCTGCGAAATGCCGCCGTACTTGCGGGCCAGCGGGTAGATGCTGCCCAGCACGGGCAGCGGAATGAAGGCGTATTTGAAGACGATGGAAAGCGGAAAAATATGGTCGGCCACCGTGAAATAACCGCCGTGTACGCCGTCGGAAAACAGCGGGTGGTGGGCCACGACCATGATATTTTTGTCGCGGTTGCGCGATAGTACGTCCTCTAACTGACTGAACACCTCGGCCTCGTCTTCCACGCCGCAGCCCGAGTTGGAGCCGAAGGGCCGCTCGCCGCTGGGCATCAAAAACCACTGCGAGTTGAGGGTGATGAGCACCAAATCGTCCTGCAAGCGCACCTCAAACGGGCCGGGGCAGCCGTTGCCGGGCGTAAAGAAATCGGGCGAATAACCGAAGGCGGCCGAGTCGCGGGCCAGGTAGTTTTCCACAAACCGCTGTTCGCGCATGAGCTGCTCGTAGGCCCCCGGCAGGCCCTGTTTCCAGTCGTGGTTGCCCGGAATCATGTATTTCTCGCCCCGGTAGCCCCGAAACACGTCGAGCTGGTCGCGCATCCGCTCCTCGCTGGCCTTTCGGTCGTAAGCGCCCTCCTCGGGCATTCCGTACTCGTAAATGTTGTCGCCCAAGTACACCGTAGTCGAGTTGGCCCCGGCCTTGAGTATCTGCTGGTGCAGGTAGTTGAGGCTGGGTTCGCCGCCCCGGCTCTGGGAAGCGGGCTTGCCCACGTCGCCAATTAGGAAAACGCGGTAGCGGATTTTGGTCGAGTCGGGCGGCGTCTGGGTTTGCCACGCGGTGCCCTGGCGGCGGTAGTTGGGCCGGTTGCGCTTGGGGTTCTGGTCCGATTCGCCCTGGGCCTGGGCGGCTAAGGCCAAAAAAAGCAATGCAAAAGCCGGCAGGCGGCGGAGAAATGAAGTCATGGGAGTTGGATGGGCTAACCGGGCCTCTACGCAGGGGCTTGGGCGGCGGTTGGGCGGGCGGGGCGAAACGGGTTGAACAACGCTAACAAAAAAAGCCCAACCGCGGCGGTTGAGCTTTTTTTGTTAGCGTTGTTGCCGGACGTGCAAATTTAACCCACCGGGCCTTACTCCACCGTCAGGCGCTGGGCGCGGTAGGCCGCCGCCGTGCCGCTTACGTGCAGGGTGTAGAGGCCCGCCGCCAGCCCGTGCAGCGAGAGCGTAGCCGCGGCGGCCGGGGCCGTGGCGGGCAGGCGCAGCGTCCGCACCCGGCGGCCGGCCCCGTCGAGCAGGGCCACGGTGGCCCCGGCCGGCAGCCCGCTCAGTTGCACCGCGCCAGTGGCTGGGTTGGGGTAAGCGGCCCAGGGCAGGCCGGCGGCGGTGGCGCGGGTGGCGGTGGGCACCAGCATATCAAGCTTGGCCAGCAGGCCGTCGGGGCGGTAGCCCCTCCGCACGGGCTGCACCGGCACGGCCCCGAACTGCGCGGTGTTGAAGACGGTGCCGGCCACGTACACGTTGTCCTGCGCGTCGAGCACGGCCGCCGCCACGTCCTGGTGGTAGTAGCTGAACGGGTTGTTCATCCGGGCGTAGCGCGTCCAGAGCGGGGCCGCCGTGAGGGAAGGCTGGCGCATGACGAAGATATCGCCCTGGTGCGTGTCGTCGAGTTGCCCGGTGCTGGTGAGGGTAAAGCCGTCGTTGGGCTGGCCCACGAGCGTGATGCTACCCTGCGGGCCGGGCAGCAGGCCCGCGATATTGGGCAGTGTTTGCAGGCCATTGAGGCTGGTGGCCCACACCGCCGCTTGCGTCACGGTGCCGCTGGTGTCGAGGCGGCCCAGGAGCAGTTCCGCCGCGGCGGCGCTTCGGAAGGGCTGGGCGATGCCCCGCAACGTGAGGCTGCTGTTGGCATAGAGCGGAGCCTGGAACAAAAAGGTGTTCGCGGCCGGGTCGTAGTTGCCCACCGCAACCCACTGGTCCTGGTCGGGGCCGGTGCTGCCCGTGGCCGGGTTCCGCAGCCACTTCACCGCGTTCTGGTCGGTTAGCTTGACCAGTACGCTCTCGCCCCGGCTCCCTATCACCGCCGTTTTGCCGTCGATGGCCAAGGTGCCAGCACCGCTGATGCCCAACGACCAGTACAACGCCCCAGTGCCGTCGAACCCCATTCCCATATTGTAGAGGTCACTTGCCGGCATTCCGACCCGCCGGGCCCACAAGGCCCCACCAGTAGGGCTGATTTTGGCCAGGTACAAGTTAGTAGCACCGTTGGTGGCACCGATGGCCGGGTAAGTTTGTCCGCCGAAGACAAATGTCTGCGGACCAATATTACCATTAATGTATAAGTTGCCGACAGCATCAAGTAACAGCTTGTCGGCCCGCATATTTTCAGTTGGTGCAAAACGATTAGCCCATCGCAGGGTGCCCTGGGCATCATAGGACACCACGAACGGAAACCGGGCAGTAGGCGATATACCGACACCTGTGCTTTGCCGGTAATTACGCGCCCCTTGCAGCACCGGACCGCCGGGCACCGGGAGGTCGCTGCCGTCCTGCCCGCCGTACTCCCCGGCTACGGCGCAGGTGCCGTTGGGGGCCACAACCAGCGCATACGCCCGGTCGGTGCCGGTGCTGGCCAGCACCCGCACCCAGAGCAATGCCCCCGCCGGAGTGTACTTGGCCACAAACGCGTCGCTCTCGCCCAGGCCAGCAAACGTGGTAGCGGCGGCGAAGGAGTTGCCCCCGATGAAGGTACCTGCCACGTACACGTTGCCCGCCGCGTCGCAGCCCATGCCCGTCACCCCGCCGATATCGTTGAAGAAGGTGGCGGTGCTGCCGCCAAAGGTTTTGGCCCAGGCCCAACCAGGGGCGCGTTGCGCCTGGGCTGCGAAGGCAGCGCCCAGTACCAGCAATACAACCAAAAAGCTGCCGCGCACGGCGCTCCAATTGCAGTAGTTCGTTTTCATGGCCTTAGCGGGTAGGGGTAGGAGAAGTTGCGGTGCCATCGGACAGGGCGGTGCGCCCACCCGTCGAACTGATGGGCGGACAGGGCGGGTTGTTCTGGTCGGTCATGAACGTGACGCTGCGCGTGGCTGGCAATGCTGTCGAGCAGGCCGACAGGCCCGTGACGGTGGCGCGGTAGCGGGCGTTGGGCTGGAACACGACGTACGTGTCGAGTTGTTCGCGCCCGAGGCCGCGCCAGACGCGGGTTGTGAACGTACTCAGGGCCACGCCCTTGCTGCCCAGGCGCTCAATGGTCAAATCGAACCAATGGGCCGCAATGGCACCGCTGCCGTCGAGCCAGATGTTGGTGGTGCAGGTCGAGGCCGGCATCCGCAGGCTGAAGCTGACGGGCACGCAAGGGTCGCAACTGGCCACGAAGCGCCGCAAGCCCGTGTTGAGGTTGGTTTGCATGATGCCCACCTGACACGGCGACACGCCGTAGTTCACCGCGTTGTAGTCCATCATGTTGTTCGACAGGTTGGCAGGGTTGGCGCACAGCGGGTTCGCGGCCGGCGAGTTCAGGCCCCAGCAGTTCGGGTTGGCGGGGGCATCGGCGCAGATGCCGGTAGTCCAACCGGGCACGGGCATATGCGGGTGGTTAAGGCCCAGCAGGTGGCCCACCTCGTGGTTCACCGTTGCCGCCATCTGCCAGGGCTGCATTCGGTTCGACCACCCGCCCCACACCCTCGTCCAGAGCGACCGGTCGTTGATGGTTGAGTAAGAAATTTGCGTCGCCTCACCGCCGTTAAAGGTTGGTGCCGGTCCAGTCCCCAGCAACGCCGATTCCTGCATGAAAATGTTTATCGTGTTTGCGGAGTCAACCAGGTAGCGCCGCAGGCTCCAAATAGTGCTTGAGCCGTAAGTACGCGCAGCGTCATTACGGTGAAAATACACCCCGTTCAAGGTCAGGTGGATGCGCTTGGGCACCGGAGTCAGGCTACTGCCGGGCGGCAACAGCAACGGCGGATTCAGGTCCCAGTGGTCATTGCAGCCGGACATGAGCGCCGCCGCGTAAGTGTAGCCGTTGAGGGTGGTGCTGATGCTGGCGGGGTAGTTGTCGCTGGTCTCGCTGAAGTTGCCGCCACCGTTAGTGGTAAGCATATAGTGTATGTTCACCCGCACATTCTGGATGCTGGCGCAAAGAGGGCCGGTGATGGGAACGATGGCCTGGGGCGGGGTGCCCGGGTCGGCGGGCCGCGGGGGCGTGGTACTGACTACCGGCCCGGCGGCCATTGAGCAGTTCATGGGCATTGCCTGCTGGCTAAATGCCCGGTTGATTACCCCGCAGGGCAGCAACAATAGCAGCAAACCCGTCAGGATTTGCGTACGGGGGGGGGGGGGGTAAATTTCCTCATTTTAAGCAGACTGGTTTAGTGAAGGTGTTTACGCCGTAAATATAGACCGTGCTGGTCAATAAATTGCGAAGCAATTTTTTTTTGCCGATTATTGTCCGCCTGCAGCCCGCCCGGCCTCGTTTTCGCTCGAATTAACCTTAACCGCAGCTTCGCGTTAAACCCCGGTTCGCCGCCGTTTTTAGTGGCCCCGCCGACCCTTTATTACCTGCATGGAAAACCTTGTTTCTGCCGACGCGCCTGCGCCCACCGACCCGGCGGCCAAGCCCGCCAAAGCGCCCAAGCCCGAACCCTCGGCGCTGGTGAAGGCCGCCAAAAAGTACGTCACCGAACTGTTTGAGCGCGAATTGGCCCCGCACCTTACCTACCACTCGCTGCACCACACCGAAACCGTAGCCAAGGAGTGCCGCGCCCTGGCCGCCGCCGCCGCCCTGCCACCCGCCGACACCGAGCGGCTGCTGCTGGCGGCCTGGTTTCACGACACCGGCTACCTCGACGTGTACGACGGGCACGAGTACCGCAGCATGGAACGCGCCGCCGCCTGGCTGGCCGAAAATTACTACCCGGCTACTGACATTGACATCGTTACCGAACTCATCCGGGCCACGCACCGCAACGAGAAGGCCGACACCGAGCTGCAAAAAATGCTGGTGGATGCCGACATGAGCAACCTCGCCGACAAGGAGTTTCAGGCCCGCGCCGAGCTGCTCCGCACCGAGTGGGAAGTGGCGCTGGGCGAAACCCACAGCACCCCCGCCTGGGCCGAGTTGCAGATGGCCTTCATGCAGGGCCACCGGTTTCATTCCGAAGCGGGGCAGGACCGCTACAAAAAGCAGTTCAAGGAGAACCGGCAGGCCCAGCGCGACGAGCTGAAAAAGATAGAGAAGAAGGCCAAAAAGAAGGACGAAAAAGAAAACGGCAGCTTCGCCGAACCCAAGCGCGGCATCGAAACCATGTTTCGGACGATGTACTCGAACCACATGAAGTTGAGCGACATGGCCGACAAAAAGGCCAGTATGATGATTTCGCTCAACGCCGTGCTCATGTCGGTCATCATCACCTACCTGGGGGCCAAGTCGTCGGCGCTGGGGCCGGCTTTTACGCGCAACCCGGTGCTGGCCGTGCCGATGGGCATTTTGCTGCTCACCTCGCTGGGGTCGGTGGTGTCGAGCATTCTCTCGGCGCAGCCCGACGTGACAACCTTCAAATGGCTGAAAAAAAGCCCCGAAATTGCCACCAACCGCCGCGTGAACCTGCTGTTTTTCGGCAACTTCACCAAGCTCAGCCTCGGCAATTTTCAGAAGGGAATGTTTGAGCTGATGCGCCACAAAGACGGCCTCTACACCAACATGATGACCGACGTGTACTACCTCGGCGAAGTGCTCGACCGCAAGTACCGGCTGCTGCGCACGAGCTACACCATCTTCATGGTGGGGCTGATTTTAACCACGCTTTCGTTTGGCATTGTGCTGCTTTACAAAGGCTAATCAAGAAGGGGGGCTGAGGCCGTTTAGCAAGTTGATTGCGGCGACAGGCCGCGCGGGCGGGCGGCTTTTTTCGCCGCC
>JANYFQ010000225.1 GCA_025362615.1 Hymenobacter sp.
CTGGCCAACGCCAACCCCGCCGCCTATTTCGCCCTGGGGATGGAGGTGCTGGGCCACTACCGCCGCGAGCGGCAGCCCGCCGACGCGGCCCGCCTGCGCCAAAGCCTGGGCACCCACCCGCAGTTGAGCAAGGACGCCGCCCTGCGCGCCCGCCTGGCCTACTACGACGTGGTGGGCCGCCTGGCCGCCGCCCGCCTCGCCCCCGATGCCCGGCCGGCCCCGGCCGACAGCCTGGCCCTGCGCCAACTGCTGACCAGCAAGCAGGCCGAAGCCCTGGAAGCAGCCCAGTGGTGGGCCTTGTACTACACGAACCCCGTCCGCCCGGCCCCGACGATGCAAGCCACCTCGGCCCCGCCCGTGGCCCGCTCGGCGGGCAGCGGGGCAGCTTTTGCACTCTACCCTAACCCGGCGCATCGCACCTTGAGTGTGCGCTACGCGCCCGCACTGGCCGCGAAGGGCAGCGCCCCGGCCGAGGTGCGGCTGGTGGACCTGCTCGGCGGTGCGGTGCGGCAGCGCACGGCGCTGGTAGGCGAAACCACGGCTGTGCCGCTGGTGGGCTTGAAGCCCGGCACCTACGCTTGCCAACTCTACGTAGGCGGCATCCTACATTCTTCACAGCGGGTAGTCATTGAATAGCCATGAACGGCTTTGCACAAGGCCGCCAGCTCCTTAGGGGGCTGACGGCTGGCGTAGTGTTAGCAGGTACGATGCTAACGGCGAAAGCGCAGCAACCTTTCGCCCACGTTGTGTGGGAAGGTGTGACAGTTCTGCCGCTGACGGCCTCGGAAAGTGAATACGGGCGATTGATGCTATACCAGAACGGTTTTTTAGCAGTGGGAGCGCAGCATACCAATGGTTTCAAGCCACCGCTCATGGCCTCGTACTCTAGCGCAGGGCAAGTCCGCTGGCAAGCATTGGGCCGGCCGATGGTCTGGTGGGCCAAAACAATACTCCCGTGGCCGCGTCCGGCGGGGGGGCTGCTACTTATCGGCGGACACGACGAACCGCAGGCTCCTGCCAGTTCGATACAAACTGCTCCGCTCATGCAGTGGTACAACGGACGAGGTGACTCCTTACGCAGCACGGTGGTTCCTTACGCCCAACTATTAGGTGTTCCTCGGGCAGCACTTGCCGATTCGGCAGGGTGCTATCTGATGACAGATACTTACAATTCTTATGGATTGAGCCGAACCGACACACTGGGCCGTGTGCAATGGAGCCGCACCTATCCAAGTCTTGCTCAAAATCAGGTAGTGTCTGGGGACTTGTTGCGTACATCGCGTGGTTTTTTGCTCACAGGCGTAACAGCCGAGCCAACTAATATTCCAGGGGCGGGGGTGGTGCCGTGGCTGGTGGAAACCAATGTACAGGGCGCGGTGCGCCGCACGGCGCTGGTGCGCCTGTTTGGCAGGGGAACCCGCACTTACTTGAGTGCCGGCTTCAACGGCAAAACGCTGCCTTTGCGTGACCGCTCGGGCTACGTGTTTGGGGGCTTCGCCGATTCGGCCTTTGCCTCTTCTTCCCAAAGGCCGTTGGAGTGGGGCTTCGTCACGCGGCTTGACACGGCGCTGCGCGTGGTATGGACGGTGCGCCTGCCGGCCCAGGGCGGGGCGGCCTTCCACGCGGTGCGGGTCCACGAAACGGCCCCTGGCACCTTGCAGGTGGCGGGGTTTGCGGGCAACGCGCCGGCCGTGTATGTCTTCACGCTCGACGCGGCGACGGGGGCCGTGCGGGGGCAGCAAACCTACCGCCTGGCCGGGCTAACGGGGGCCTACGTGACCGACTGGCTGCCGCAGGCCGACTCCTCGATTGTGGTGGTAGGGCAGGCCGAGCGGCCCCGGGCGCGGGGCCTTTCGGCGTGGATAGGGCGCTACACGCTGGCGCGCCCGCTGGCGGCGGCGGCCCCGGCGGCCACCCCAGCGGCGGGGCTGCGGGCGTACCCGGTGCCGGCGGCGGCGGGGCAGGCGGTGCGGGTGGAACTGCCGGCCGGGGCGGGGCCGGGGGTGCTGGAAGTGCGCGACGCGCTGGGGCGGCGGGTGCGGCGGCAGGCGGTGGGGGCGGGGCCGGCGGCGGTGCTGCTGGCCACGGCCGGGCTGGGGCCGGGCGTGTACGGGCTGCGCTACGCGCCGGCGGCGGGCGCGGCGGGGGTGCCGGCCACGGGCCGCCTCGTGCTGGTGGAGTGAGGCGGGCGGGGCTTCCCCGCCGCGCCGCTTCGGTGCCGAGCGCAACAAAAATTGGTCGTATCTTTTCTTTTTCTAACCCCCTTCTTCGTCATGCACACGCCGCCGTTTTCCCCGCCCGTCCAGCGGGCCATCTTCCCTCGGGCCGCCGCCCGCCTCGCCCCCGATGCCCGGCCGGCCCCGGCCGACAGCTTGGCCCTGCGCCAACTCCTGACCAGCAAGCAGGCCGAAGCCCTGGAAGCCGCCCAGTGGTGGGCCTTGTACTACACGAACCCCGTCCGCCCGGCCCCGACGGCGCAGGCTACGTCGGCCCCGGCTCCGCCCGTGGCCCGCTCGGCGGGCAGCGGAGCAGTTTTCGCGCTCTACCCCAACCCGGCGCACCGCACCTTGAGTGTGCGCTACGCGCCCGCACTGGCCGCGAAGGGCAGCGCCCCGGCCGAGGTGCGGCTGGTGGACTTGCTCGGCGGGGCGGTGCGGCAGCGCACGGCGCTGACGGGCGAAACCACGGCCGTGTCGTTGGTAGGCTTGAAGCCCGGCACCTACGCTTGCCAACTCTATGTGGGCGGTGTCCTACAGTCCTCACAGCGGGTAGTCATTGAATAGCCATGAACGGCTTTGCACAAGGCCGCCAGCTCCTTAGGGTGCTGGCGGCCGGCGTAGCGTTGGGCGGCAGTGCTCCCATTGCACGCGCGCAGCAGCCGGCCACCAGAATAGTGTGGGAGGATGTCACGCAGTTATCTTTAACGGCTTCACAAAGCACGTACGATGCTTTGATATCCTATCAGGGTGGATTTTTAGGGGCAGGGAGCCAGAATACTAACGGGTACGACCCGCCAATTATGGTTTCTTATTCTAATGCGGGCCAAGTGCGTTGGCGAACACTGGGCCGGCCCATGACGTGGCGACCTAAAGTATTCTTGCCTTGGTCGCGCCCGGCTGGTGGCCTATTAATAATGGGCGGACGCGATGAACCACAGGCACCTGCTGGTGTCGTGCAAGCTGCACCGTTGCTGCACTGGTATAACGGGCAAGGAGACTCGTTGCGGAGTACGGTGGTGCCTTACACTCAGGTGTTGGGCCTTCCAGCAGCGGCCCTG